>JAFGSY010000014.1 GCA_016934315.1 Candidatus Anaeroferrophillus wilburensis
ACAAAAAATTTGAACTGACCGATTCGGCAGCGTAAATCACCTTTTGCCCAAGAGGCTCAACTGTAAGGAAGGTCCTTGACTTTTACAAATTTATTCCTAGTAGGCTTGGTGTGCTGTTTCACACTCTTCATTGCCTCCCCTTCAAGTGCAACTGAAGCCTATGCAGAAAAGACGGGGATAGAATGTGAAGTGTGCCACCTTGATCCTCTGGGTGGTGGAGTACTCACTGAGTACGGCAAAGGTTATCAGCTTTCTATTTCTCCCGAAACATTACACACCAGGGATAAACAAAGCGCATTATCAAGAATTATTCGGCTCATATCTTTATATATTCATATAGTTACAGCCTTTATGTGGTTTGGGACCATTCTCTATGTTCATTTAGTTTTGAAACCTGCATACGCGTCAAAAGGTCTCCCAAGCGGTGAGGTTAAAGTTGGCCTGGTGTCAATGGCAATTATGGCGGCAACAGGAACCATATTAACATATTTCAAAGTTCCATCTATGAGCCAAATACTCGAATCATATTTTGGCATTCTGCTTCTCATTAAAATCATTATTTTCTCCATAATGGTTTCATCAGCTCTTTATGTTGTATTTTTCTTAGGGCCGAAATTAAAGAAGAAAAAAACTGCACTCGCTCCATCATCAAGCAATCTCACATTTGAAGAACTGGAAAGTTTTGACGGAGAAGAAGGTCGCCCAGCATATTTTGCGTATATGGGGAAAATATACGATGTGTCTCAAAGTAAACTGTGGAGAAATGGAAATCACATGAAGAGGCATCAGGCAGGTGTTGACTTAACCAAAATTCTTTCCCAAGCCCCTCATGGTGAAGACAAAATACTCTCAATGCCAGAGGTAGGCACAATTTTAAAAGTTGCAGCAAAACCTAAAGGAGATTTGCACCAAAAAGTCTTCTTTTTTATGGCGTATATGAACCTTGGACTAGTATTTACAATCTCACTTATTTTGGCCCTATGGAGATGGTAATGGATAAAAATCTGCTAACGCTGGGCAAAGGACAGCACCAAACAAATGTTGAGAAGGATACAACATGACTGCCCACCTCTCCAGGGAACAGCAACAGTTCAACGTTGCCATGGATAAGTATGAAAAAATTTATGGCTACCAGTTGACTGGCCATGTCGTCTCTTTTGTGAATACGACCCTTCAGGCTGTGCTTGCCGTGCTTGCGTTTCAGCAATCGATAGGGCCACTCAAACATGTACTGACCTTTGCGGCAGCCTATGTGCTTGCTGATTTCATCAATGGTCTGGTGCACATGTACATGGATAACAACAGTGACTATGAATCGCTGGCTGGTCCCCTGGTTGCGAGTTTCCATCTGCATCACAAGACCCCTCGATATAAGCAGAAACCAGCCGTTGTCGTGTATTACCATGAATCCGGCTCCAAGATATGGCTGGCTTTCTTTCTCTCACTTGCGGTTGCAGGCGTCTGGCAGGGCGTAATAAGCGGCGTTGCCGCGTATGGGGCGCTGTATTTTTCAATCCTGTCATCGATTGCCGAGGTGTCGCATTACTTCTGTCACTCACCTCAGCCCAAGATCGTACGGTTCCTGGGCAAGGCGAGAATTCTCCTGCCCATCCGACACCACATGCGGCATCACTTTGAAGACAATATAAACTATGCATTTCTCAACGGCATGACTGATCCATTTCTCAATGTCATTTCCAAGGCCATGTGTCGAGGCTACAAAAATACTACGGATTTGCATTATGCAATGTATACAGGAGTTGGCACGTCGAACAGATAATCAGAGGGTATGGGAGTATTGGCGGCAATGCGGCTGACATTACTCCAAGAAGAAAAGAATGGCTTCATTTTTTAAGCTGCCTCACAAGCATATCCAGGCCGACACGGCTGAACCGCATATCTGATCCGCACCATTAGCAGAGAAATGATGAACATCCGAATAGCGACGAATCAGGATCGTGACGATATCAGAACGGTTTATTCGTCCGCCTTCCCCAAAGGCGAGAGTGAGATTGTCGCGAAGCTTGCCATTGATCTACTTTCCGAAAATACGACGCCACAAACGATTTCCCTGATTGCCGAAACGGACAACTCAGTAGTGGGTCACGTAGCGTTCAGTCCTGTCGGGATTGATAACAATGAGAATTGTCAGGCTTATATTTTGGCGCCGCTGGCAGTGCATCCCGATTACCAGAAACGCCACATCGGGTCGACGCTAATCGAATACGGCATGCAGCAGTTGTCAGGCATGGGAGTAAATGTCGTCTTTGTTTATGGTGACCCAAAGTATTACGGAAGGTTCGGCTTTAACGCTGATACTGCACGCAACTACACAGCACCTTACAACCTTCAGTATCCATTTGGCTGGCAAGCCGTCGTTCTCAACGAATGTAATCTAGAAAAAGCACCTGTAACAATAAGCTGCAGTACCTCTTTGTGTGACCCCACATTATGGTGATCGATCTGCTGACAATCGCCGCGACTTGCCATCCGCTTGCGACCGATTCACGGCGATTGAGTGCTACAAAAATCTATCCATTGTTTTGAAAGAAAAATAAAGCAACGTCATGAATACGGCCGCGCTGACCACATCTTTCACCTGTTCCACATCGGAATGATAATGTCCCCTGGCCAGCATATCAACCAGGTATTCGATCAGCCGGTGACGCCATCCCCTCACTTTGCTAAGTTATCAGACGAACAAGATATCTTGCCACGTTCTCCCTTTCATTGCGAAGAATACCGCAGCTCTGAAACCTTATCTCGCTGGTCTCCCTTACTACCCTCTTCAGCGCTTAAGGATAGTTTTCCCTGATAGAGCAACCCGGCAACCAAAGCCGTGAAAGGTGCTACGGTTACAAGTCCGAAGCTGCCCACCAGAATGTTTAGTATTTCGGCGGCCACAAACGGGGCGTTAAGGATGTTGGCCGCCGGGAGACCCTTGGCCATAAACAGCAGAAACATGGTAATGTGGCTGCCTGAGTAGGCCAGGAGAAGGGTGGTCGTCATGGTGCCGATAACCGCCCGACCAATTCGCAGGCCGGAACATACATGGGCAAACAACCTGATCTCCATATGGTTGCGTTTAATTTCGTCCATGCTGGCGGCAATATCCATGGCCAGGTCCATGACCGCTCCGGAAGAAGCGATGAAAATGCTGGCAATAAAGATGTCGGTAAGACGGAGAGAATAATAGCCTGAATACAACAGGGTTTCGGCAAAGGGACGAATGGCCCCGTGCAGGGCAAACCCCCTTGCGAACCAGACAGCCAGGCCACAGGTGAGCAGAACGCCCAGCATGGAGCCCGTAAAGGTGGCAATCCCCCGCCGATTAAGACCACCAACTGAGAAGGTGATGACTGCGGTGAGCAGCGCCACAATGACAAGACCGGTAGGTAAGGGTGGAAAGCCTCGCAGCAGCAACGGGAAAAAAAGCTTCCACAGCACCATGGCCGCGAAAATGAACGAGAGGACAGCTTTCAAGCCCGTGACCCCGGCAACGCCAAGGAGCAGCAAAGCGAAGAGGCCGATAAGAACCATCTGCAGCCGCAGCCGATAGTGGCCACGCGCCATGCCATGGGCCAGTTTGTCCTCCACCACATCGTACTCCACCAGCACGACCTCCCCGGTCTTGTAGAATTCATCGAACTCCATTTTTCCGGTCAACATGTTGACAATGGCAATTTCCTGCCCTTTATAGGGGCCGTTCAACAAGCGCACGGTGAAAAACTGTTCTTCGGTTTTGACGATGAGGTTCTGCCGCACTTCGCTGTTGTCCACGGCTGTGATCAGACCGCGGGCGTGAAGTCCGCTCGGCGACTGGGAAATTTTGGCCAGATCCATAAAGGATAATCCAATACAAATACCGGCAATAATCAGTGAAAAGAGCCATTCGCGCCGTAAGGCAGACATGGAACCTCCTCTGTTAAGCAAAAAAGGAAAACAGCGCCATAGGATAATGGCGCTGTTTTATCATAGGAATACTCCGGATTTTTACTTCACGATCGGCAATGCCGGAAGCCCCATGGCGTTGGCCAGTTTTTTGGCGATGTCAGTATTGTCATAAAAGCCGGCAAACAGCTTGTCCCGCACACCCTGGGCAAAAATCGGTACCGGCACACCGGTGTGGGAATAAGATGTCCACCCGATGCTTGCTTGCTCGTTGAGGATATGGGTTATGGTTACGATAATCGGATTGTAACTGCCGTAAAGAAATTGATTTTCGGCAGCGGTGTTGTCGTTGGCACCGCAGAGGGATTTGTCATAGGCGTCTTCGAGTTTTTCCTTCTGATAATCGTTGAGCTCGTCCCAGTCCAGGCCGAAAACATCATACATCAGCTGCAGCATTTCAGCATTATTTTGCAGGTTGTCTGGATCGGCCACGTTCGGGCAGGTGCTTGCCGCCCATGACGCCTTATGGTCCGCCCACTGATTAACCCCAAAGTACTGAAAGCTGTTAACCTGGCCCAGCAGCCGGTCATAGTGAGCCTTATAGGCCGTGGTCGCGTGTCCGATGGTCATGCCGCCGGTCTCGTGATCGCCGGTGACAACGATCAGGGTCTCATAAGGGTGCTGATTGTAAAACTCCAGAGCAACGCCGACAGCATTGTCGAAATCGAGCATGTCACCGATGGTGGCCCTTGCGTCATTGGCGTGACTGGCCCAGTCGATCTTGCCACCTTCCACCATGAGGAAGAACCCGTTGTTTTGATAGGAGTTACAACTTCTCCTGTGGTTTTGCTTATACTGTTGCTTGGCATAGAGATTAGCAATAGCAACCTCAGTCATCTCGGCAAGCGACAGATTGGTGTCGGGGCGGTCGATGTCGTAGGGCATGGCCGCGGAGTCCTGCAGCCAGGGGTTGATGCAGATAACCTTGTCTTGGGGATTATCCTTGAGGGCCATGATTGAATCACGGTCGTTGAGTACCTCATAGCCGTAGGAACGAAGGTCATCAGCATTTGCCACTTTCAGACCGCCGCCGCCGAAAAATTCGTAACCGGATTCAGCAAGCTGGATATCGATATCGCCATAGGAACCGCGACTCGCCACGCTGGCGTAGTAAGCCGCCGGGGTTGCATGGTCCAGGGATACGCTGCTGATGATGCCGACCTTCTTGCCACTCTCATGAGCAAGCTGTGCAATGCTCTTGTAGCTGGTGGCCTTGGTTTCATCCATGCCGATGACCCCGCTCATGGTCTTGAGACCGCAGGCAAAGGCTGTGGCCGAAGAGGCCGAGTCGGTCATCAGGGCGTGGGCGTCGTAGGTGGTCTGCATGCCTACCACCGGCATCTTGCTAATATTCAGCCGGTTTTCGGGCTGGAGCAGGTCGGTGGCCAAGGTGGCGGAACCGCCGTTGACCGTGGTCAGGTAGGCTTCGGTTGCCTGAATATGCGAATTTGCCATGCCGTCGCCGAGGAAGAAAAAAACATATTTCAGTTGAGCGGCACCGGCCATTGACGCCGAAAAAAGAAAGGCGCTGACCACTATTGAGGTTATCAGATTTTTTTTCATTTTACAGTTGAGCTTCATTTCCCATCCTCCTTTTCAGTGAAACGGTTGTCTCTTTTTCCCAGACTATCCCAGGTAACCGGAAGGTTTCTTCGACCGAATCCGCGTTGCATTGGAGAGCATCAATACCCCACACGTTTTTGTCACACAGACATTTCGAGCTCATGTACCTTCCTGTTGCCAGCAATCTACAGGGCAAAATTTAACTTTCGATTATGATCTGATTAAAAACTCGTAATTTTTCCATTCAGTCGACTACAGGATCAGATGAGCCATCCGCGCTGTACAACAAAAAATATGTAGTCCAAAAGGTTGGAGATAGTGGGAGGGGATGAAACTTTTGATTTTGACGGGAGTTTAGCCTTTGAGGTTGAACATCTTTATCGAGAAAAAAACTTTATTCATGAGATGGGAGGTATGAATAAAACGTCAATAAAGCGTTGAAGACCTGCTGTCGGATACCAATCCTGTTTAAAAGCAGGCTTAGAAACTGACCCGCAGCCCCAGATAGGCATTGGTATTGTCCTGAAACTGGCCGAAAAAGGTGTGTTCGTCGGCACCGAAGAAAAGATTCGCCCCTCCTTCCACCAGCCAGTAGTCGTTGATTTTATAGCTGATAGTGGGCCGCAGATAGGCATCATTATCGGTGGGAGAATAGTAGGTGAAACAAGAGAGAATAAGGTTCTGGTTGAGCAGCAGGCGGGTCAGCCGCAGGGTGATGACCGACCGCAGCTCATCGGCCTTTTTCGCCCCGGCCGGCAGGCTTCGACGGTAGTTCTTATAGTCAGCCATAGCTTCCAGATAGTACTGGATACCGCCGGTGAAATCGCGGCCCAGCTCCCGTTCATAGCCGGCCAGAAAACGCCACTCGCTGTTCCTGATCAGCGGGTCATCCCCCTGCCGATCATCCCGCGAATCATAATAGCCTGCCTCCAGGTTACCCAGGCCGCCCAGCAACGCACCGCGCATACTGGCCCCGTAGATCCGCAACATGGGGTAGATCAGCCGACCGGAGACCGGGTTCAAGCCCTCCGGGGTTTTCCAGTAGCCCTGGTAGCCGTAAAGGGCCAGTTCCACCCCCCTGATGGTTCGATGGAGGCGGAAAGCCCACTCATCTTCAGCAAAAAATGAGTCGCGGTCCTCGTCAGGGAAGACATAATCCCGCCCGGCAGTGCGGCCGAGCACCGGATTCCAGTAGGAAAGCCGCTCGCCGTCAATATAATCTGAACCGTTGAACAGCGGTACGTAGACCAGGTCGACATTCACCAGATCAAAAAACATGCTGACCTTGACGGCATCCGAAGGCGCTTTCAGATACTCGGCATCACGGCCGATGAAAAAAGATTTCCAATCCTTGGGGAAAAAATCATTGATAAAGAGCAGGTCGCCGGTGCCCCAGGTGAGCACCTGGCGGCCAAGCTTCACATCCATGAACTCCAGGGGAAACAGGAGCAGCGACAGCTCCCGCAACTCACCCTGGTAATCATCGGTCACCGTATCAGCCAGCAGATCGCCCTTGGCCTTGATGATCCCCCAGCCAAGATCGGACCCCAGTTCCAGCTGCAGGCGGGCCTCGGCCAGCGAGGTCTGCTGCTCATAGTCATCATCCGCCAGCCGCCCGCCGCCGCGCAGCTCGAAAAAACCGGCGCTGTCAATGCCGAAATCCGCAAGAGCATCCTTGAAAGCGATCATCCCCCCGCTCTCGGCCGCAGAACTCAACGGCATGAAGCTGAGCATGACAAGCAGCACCAGCAGGACGTGAACCGAAAGCGGAGCAGGCCATTTCCTTTGCAGCCCAAAGCCGGGCGCTGATCGCTGATGGCTGGCGATCATCGCACTTCCCGGGGCGGCCGCCGCAGATAGCGTTCGGTAAAGATTTGTTCTTTGAGTCCCACATCGTATTTAATTTCGCTGAACTCACTCACGGTCTGACCGCCGCCGGTCAGATCCCGCACCCGCGACTTGACAACGGTCGGATATCCCTGGATGTCACGCACTTCCAAAGCCTCCACCACCCGGTAGGGCTGGGCTTCCTTGTCGCGATATTCCGCCTTCATGGGCATGAAGGTCTGCCGATCAATCCAGACCACGTAGGAGGAAAACTCCACCGTTTCCGGGTCTTTCGGGATATTCTTGAGGACGTAATGCTGTTCCGTAGTCTCCAACAGTTCATGGGTATCTTCGGTGATGCTGCGGCCGGAAACATCCTCGTAGAGAAAGTGGGAACCGACAAAACTGGTACGCTTGTCCGAAGCGGCAATCCGCTTTACCAGGTCAAGGGCCGGCAGATAGAGCCAGCGGTCATCATCGCGATCAAGATATTTATGCACCAGGTAGACCATTTTACGGACATCGGCAGGCTTGTTGAAATAGACGTAGAATTTCTGTTCGCCGCCATCCTTGACGTCATAGCGAAGAATAGCAAATTCCCGCTGCCGTTCGCGGCCCTGGGCATCGGTGATCGTCATCTGCACCGTCGCCCGGCCGTCGGCCCCGGCATAGTAGGCGGCCAGGTTGGCCCGTTCAACAATGTCGGTCACTGACAGTTCTTCGTTTGCCGGCGCCGTGACCCCCAAACTGGCGACCAGCAGCCAGATGAGCACAATACTGAAGATTCCTCTTTTCATGATCACACCTCCTTAAGCGCTTCGCACCCGGCATTCACAACCAAACCGGGAGCACAATCAGCTCAGTTTACGAAACATCACGTTCTGCAGCAGGGTCAGTAACGACGGAATAATGATCATCGTCGCCAAGCCGGAAATCGCCATGATGCTGGCCAGGAACAGGCCCACGGTTTTATAGGGCATCAGCGGCGCCAGCAGCAGGGGGGTGAAGCCGATGGCAATGACAATGACATTCCGGCTGATGGCCCGGGCCGGTTCTTCAAACATGGCCCGGGAAGCCGCCTGCCAGCTGCCGGTCTTTTTATAGGCCATCCGCGATCGTTCGAGAAAATGGATGGCGAAATCCACCGCCATTCCCAGGGTCAGGGACGACAATACTGCCACCGGCATATCATAATCCTTGCCCACCAATCCTATAATTCCATAGATCAGGGCGATGGTCAAGGTCAGCGGCACCATGGCCACCAGTCCCCAGATCAGCGACCGGAAAAGGAAGACCATCATCACCAGGACGACGACAAAGCTGCCCAGCAGGGAATTGAGCATCCCGGAAACCATCTTGTCCTGCCAGACCACGTTCAGATAGGTGAGGCCGGCCCACCGGTGCTGCAGCTCGACCGGCGGCGGGTTGGCGGCGAAAAACTCCTCCACCATGGCCACCACCTTTTCCATTTCCTGGTTATCCCCCGAGCGCAGCTGCACCCACAGGTTGGCCTTGGCAAAATCAGGGGTGATGAGATGCCATAAATCAGCCGGCTTGTGGCTGTTCTGAAAGGAAATCAGGCATTGGGCCACCGCCGCCGAACTGTCAGGAACGCGAAACTGCTCTGACTGGCCGGCATACAGCTCCTGGTGCACCTTTTTCACCACATCAACCACCGAATTGCTTTTGCCCACCGTGCCGCTGGCGGCCAGACGCTCCTGCAGCGCTGCCACATAGCGCAGCACCTCGGGACGCTTGAAGATTTCATGGCGCTGCTGCTGGTTTTCCACCACGTCCAGCACGATCAGCCAGGCATCATAGGAATCGTCATCAGCCTGGTCCAGCTGCCGTTCACCGGCATCTACCAGGGATGTGATCAGGGCATCAGGGTTGGCGGCCTGGGCGGCCAGAACAGCCAGTTGCTCCCTGGCTGTAGCCAGCACTGCCGCGCCATTGCCAACCGTTTGCAGACGCTCTGCCAGCGTTTTAGCCAACGTTTCACTCATCCCGGCGACCGTTTCCTGTTGGCTTCCACCCTCAAGTACCAGGTACGCTTCATAGGTGCCGCCGAAGTGCTGGTTCAACACCCGGTCGGCAACCCGGATGGGATGTTTTTTAGTAAACCATTTTACCGGGTTGTCATTAATCTGGATTTTGGTAATCCCGTATCCTGCCACAGCCAGGGCAATCAAGCTTAGAACAAGAATGGTTTTCGCCTGGTGGTAGGTTTTGCCGCTGAGCCAGCGGAGATGACGGGCAATCAGGTTGTCATGGGGCACCGCGTCGGGGGAGCTGGGAGCACCAAAGTTTTTCAGGCTTTCCTCGCTCATCAGCATGACGTACGCCGGGACAAAAACAATGGTCAGCACCCAGGCCAGCATGATGCCGAAGGCGACAAACAGACCAAAAACGCGCACCGGCGGAATGGGGGTCAGAGCCAGGGAGAGAAATCCGGCTGCCGAAGTCAGGGAGGTGTAGAGCATCGGCATGAACAGCTGGCTGACAACAAAAACAATGGTTTTTCGCCGGTCTTTGACCTTCTGATATTCATCAAAAAATTCCGACAGGATGTGAATGCTGTCCACCACCGCAATGGGCATCAGAAAGATGGGAATCATCGAGCTCATGATATGCAGGGTATGCCCGGTGCCGATGAGCAACCCCATGGTGCAGATGACCGATACCATGGCAATAATCATCGGCGCCAGAATCAATTTCAGCTTGCGGAAGAAGAAGAGCAGCAAGAGGAAGATGAGCAGCATGGCCACCGGAGCCGAAATCGCCATCTGGATGAACATCTCCACCCCGAAGGTATCTTCAGCCACCGGCAGACCGGTGATGTGATACTGCTCGTCGCCGGCAAAGCCGGCAATCTCTGCCTGCAGCTCCTTCTGCACCCGGTAAGCCAGATCTTTACTGGTAATGGGGATGTAGAGGCACAGGGCCTTGCCGTCCTCGGAAACCAGGGTACCGTTCAGCAGCGGGTTGGCCCGGGCCAGATCCCGGATATGCAGCGCCTCCTCCCGGCTTTGGGGCGGTTGGGACATCAACCAGGCAAAACGCACCTGGCCCAGGCCGCCCTGCTCGATGCTGTCTACGTTGCCCGGGGCAATGAGATCGCTTTTGACCACCCCGATGCGGTGGCCGGGATTTTGGGGATCATCCCAGGTCAGCGTCCTGATGAATTCCGTCAGCTCGTGCACCCGGGCCAGGGTCTGCTGATTGAAGACCCCGTCAGGATGGACTTCATTCACCACGCCAAGAACAACAATATCATAGAGGCTGAACTCCTTTTTCACCTGGTGGTGAAAAACCCGGACGGCCTCATTATCAGCCAGCATATTTTCCGGATCCGTATCCACCTGAACCCGAACCATCAGGGCTCCCAAAGCAATTGTCACCAGCACCATCAGCCAGACAACCAGCTTCGGGTGTTTCAGCGAAGCGGCAATCATCCTTTGGCCTAACTTCATGGTTTTCTCCTTGGCAAAAATCAAAAGGGTTGGTTAACACCCACAAACAGGCAGTGAAAAATGCCCCTAGTCGTTATCAGAACAGAAAATTTTTTCCAGAGCAGCCATCATCTCCACCACCCGCGGGTCAACAATCCGGTTATAAACAACATTCGCCTCCTTGCGGAAACCAAGAACTCCCTGGTGGCGCAAGACATTGAGATGCTGGGAGACATTGGCGCCACTGCATGCCATCTCCGCCAGCAGGGCGCCGACGCTGAGCTCCCGGTTTTGCAGGAGACAAAGGATCTTCAGCCGCACCGGGTGCGAAATTGCCTTAAAAAGGCCCGACATCCGAAAAATCTGTTCTTCATTCATGCTTGCACCTTGCAAATATTAAAGCATTTAACTAAATACTTAATTACCTAAGCGCTGTCAAGGGGAAAATTCTCTCCGGTTCGCCCCGGAGGCATTGTGCCAACCCAGGATTGCCAGGACACCATGACAACCACACAACCAGCTTTTATGGGGCAACCGCCCTGGTCTCGGCCAGCCGAAAATCGCCGCCGGGAGCTTTTTGCAGACAGGACAAGCCTCTAAAACCTGACACCTGTACACTCTATAATCGGCTCTTCACTCTTTTTTCATTGTTCTATCACTTCTTTTTTGCTATTCCTGTGACAGAAACAATGCAGTTCTGTTCTAGCTTCCGTATCAGTCGTACACGACCATTGCAGAGGTTTTAGCGTCAACAGGCGGTTTTCATGTTTTTTGTTTCATGTTCAACAACATCTTTTACGGATCACCTCAGGAACAACAACCTGAAAGGAGGAGCTGATGGTAAAACAATTCTTTGCCGCCCTACTGGTGCTGGGAATAATGCTGACGGCGGGACTTCCCTTGACCGCACCACCAGTCGGAGCCGAAACAATCAAGCTGAACTATGCCAATTTTCCACCAGCGCCAACGTTTCCCTGCGTACAGATGGAACGCTGGGCCAAAGAAGTGGAAAAAAGGACCAACGGCCAAGTAAAAGTAACCACCTTTCCCGGCGGAACTCTGCTGGGAGCCAAAAACATGCTGGACGGCGTCATTTCCGGTCTGGCTGATATCGGCTGCTTCTGCCCGCCCTACATCCCCGGCCGTTTCCCGCTGATGGCGGGAATCGACCTCCCCAATGAATTCACCAGTGCCACGGTTGCCAGCGCCACCCTGTGGGATCTGTATCAGAAATATCAGCCCCAGTCCTTTGCCAAGGTAAAGGTGCTGACCATGTTTACCTGTGCCCCGGCAAACATCATGTCAAAAGTTGCGGTACAGAAGACCAATGACCTTCAGAAGCTGGAAATCAGGGGTACGGGAATTTCGGCAAAATACCTCAACGCCATGGGCGCCATTCCCGTCGCCATGCCCATGTCGAGCGTACCGGAATCACTGCAGAAAGGGGTCGTCAAAGGACTCTTTTCATCGCTGGAAGTGATGAAGGACTTCAAGTTTGCCGAACTCTGCAAACATGTGACGATTACCAACGGCCCGACAACCTCCTTTGCGGTAGTTATGAATAAAAGCAAATGGGACTCCCTGCCTGCCGACGTTAAAAAAGTTTTTGACGATCTGGGCAGGGAACAGGCGATCTGGACCGGCCAGTATGAGGATCAGCACGTCGAGGAAGCCATTGCCTGGTCAAAGCAGGAAAAAGGGGTGAGTGTCTATAGATTCTCAGACGAGGAATCAGCACAGATAAAAGACAGCGTCAAGTTCATGACCGACGATTACCTCAAAGAAGCTGCGGCAGCTGGCCTGCCCGGCAAAGAGTTTCTCGATGATCTCTTCACCTTGAAGGATAAATACGAAAAAGAATACGGCAAATAATTCCCGACGCTACTTTAAAAGGAGCAGAATCTCTCTGTGAGAGATTCTGCTCCTTTTTCCCTTCCGGGTATTCAGCCCTAACAGCATCCATCAAACATCACTGCCGTCTCTAAATTGGACCCGATCCATGCTCACGTTAAGAAAGCTTGCTGAACGCATTAACCACCTTTACGTCTGGATAAGCGGCGCGACTCTGGTCATGATGATGGCACTTGGTTTTGGCAATGTCATCTCTCGAGTGCTCTGGCGGCCCATCAGGGGCTCTTTTGAAATCATCGGCTTTCTGGGAGCGGTAACCATTGCTTTATCTCTGGGCTTCACCCAGATCCAAAAAAATCATGTTGCCGTGGATATCATTACCCATAAGTACAGTAAAACCTGGCGGAAACTTACCGCCGCCCTCAGTTATATGATCACCGCCCCCTTCTTTCTGGTGGCGGCCTGGCAGGTAGGTGTCTGGGGAAAGACTATCCTGCAGAGCGGCGAAACCTCGGAAACGTTGCGCATCGCCTATTACCCCTTTATTTTTATTGTTGCCCTTGGCTTCCTTTTTCTCTCATTGACGCTTTTTCTCGACCTCTTCCAGGTTATCAACACCCTGATGATGGATAGAAGGAAAAAAAATGAGCCCTGAAGTTATCGGTATCCTGGGCATTGTCATCATGCTGGCCACCATGTTCCTTCTGCAGATACCTGTTGGTTTTGCGATGGCCTTGATCGGCTTTTTCGGCGTTGGCTACATTACCTCCCCCCAGGCGGCGTTAGGCATGCTCGGCACCGAGCTGTGGACAACGCTATCTTCCTATGGACTGACTATTATTCCCCTGTTCATTTTCATGGGGCTCATCTGTTTCCATTCGGATGTCAACACCAAACTCTACCATACCGCCTATCAATGGCTGGGCGCTACCCGGGGAGGGCTGGCCATGGCCACCGTGATGGCCTGTGCCGGTTTTGCCGCGATCAGCGGCTCCAACACCGCCACCGCTGCCACGATGACTTCGGTTGCCCTGCCGGAAATGAAACGCTATAATTACCACCCGGTTTTGATTTCCGGCTCCATTGCCGCCGGTTCAACGCTGGGTGTCGTTATCCCTCCCAGCATTGTGCTGGTTGTTTTCGGCATCTACACCGGGCAGTCCATTGCCAAGCTTTTTTTCGGCAGCATCATCCCGGGCATTATACTGGCAATTCTCATGATCATGAGCATTTATGTCCTCTGTCAAAAACACCAGGAATGGGGTCCGGCCGGACCAAAAACCACGCTGCGGGAAAAACTGGTTTCCTTGAAGGGATCGCTTGAGATAGTTATACTCTTTACCCTGGTCATGGGAGGCTTGTTCGTTGGCTTTTTCACTCCCAGCGAGGCCGGGGCCGTCGGTTCTTTTTTTGCCCTGCTGATCAGCATCATCCGCGGCACCTTGACCAGAAAAGGCTTTGTCCAGGCAGTTGAGGATACCCTCAGGATATCCTGCTTCATTGTGATTATCATTGCCGGCGCGGTTATTTTCGGCAGATTTCTGGCCATTACCAGGCTGCCCTATGCCATCGCTGAATGGGCCATATCACTGCCGGTACCCAGCTTCGTCATTCTCTGGCTGATGATCATCGTTTTTATTGTCGGCGGCGCAATCATGGATGCCCTGGGACTTTTGCTGATCACCATTCCCATTTTCTATCCGCTGGCGCTGAAACTCAACTATGACCCCATCTGGTTCGGCGTTATGCTGACCATTGTCACCACCATGGGGGCAATTACGCCACCCGTGGGAGTAAACGCCTATATTGTTGCCGGCATGTCTGAAGATCTTTCCCTGGCCACCGTTTTCAAGGGAGTATCCTATTTTCTTCCCACCTACATCATCTGCATTCTACTGCTGGAGATGTTTCCTCCGCTGGTGTTGTTTTTAGCCGGGGGAGTAAGATGATGACCGTTCAGACATCGCCTGGTGCGCTGGTGCTATCCAGGCAGCCAGCCAGCAGCGACTCCAGGGCCAGCTGCAGCGGTTCAGGAATAGTCTCCCCGACATAATACGCCGGCACGGCTGTTACTGGCCGTCCGGCGATTTCGCCGGCCAGCTGCCGGCACCAGTCACGAAATGATCCCAGATCGGCGACCTGCCCCCGCTCCCAGGCATCACTGACCGCCATGGCAGTCTCCACGAACGCCCTGTATCGCGGTTCAAGCAGCAGTTCTTCCAGTGCGCTTGCCAGCCCTTTTGTTTCCACACCTACCTTGAAGCGGCACGCTCTGAGAAAATCATTCACCGAAAGCCCCCGCTCCTGCAGCCGATGAAAAACTGACCGTCCTGCCTGCATCTTGTTTTGCCGGCTGACAGCTTCCATGACCCCCTGATAGACCGCCCTGGCAATCAGTTCCCCCATTTTACTGTGGCCGCCGGTTTTATGAAGCACCGATCCACGGCCCTCAACCACGATAATATTATCAGTCCCGGTACCGGTGGCCTGCAGCCGGCCGGGGTCTTTACTGCTGCGAATATCAAGATCCTGAAGAGCTGCCGTTTTCCCTTCCGTGGCGCTGATCATCGCCCGGGTCATGGCCCGGGGACTCAAACGGCGGTTGGTAAGCAACACGATATTGATGGTGCCGGGCTCGTAATAATACCCCTCTTCAGCACCCTGGCGCATGGCATTGGATCGAACCCCGGCGGTCACCAGGGCATAGACCGTCAGCTCCCGAAACGTTTCCCGTTGAACAGCCAGATTGCGCATATCAGCACCGGTAATCAGCAGGCTGGTGTGATCAGGATCACGACCAAGCAACGTGACCGCCCGGCGCTCAAAGGTTTCCGCCCCCAACTGATGCAGCAGCTCCCAGGCCGGCGGCGGCACAAAGTGATTGCCCACCGTCCTGACCCCGTCACTCATTCCCTCCAGGGTGGACAAAACGGTCATCGGTTCAGCCAGATCAACAACCAGCGTCCGGTGGGTAGAATCAGCCAGGGTGGACTCCAGCACCTGTGCCCGGGAAACGTAAGCCAGATCCAGTTCAAGCGACCTGCTGCCGATAACCGCCTCTGACAGGACCTGCTTGTCAGGATCGCTGAAAAGTTCCGGGTAGATGGAGGATGCCAGCCAGGCAACAAATGCCCCCATGTTAACGGAAGCACGGCAGGTAAGGTCGCAAGGGAAAAAACGGATATCCCCGGAAACTACCGCTGCGACTTGGTTCCAACCTTCTTCCTGGCGCAGTTTTTCCACCAACAGGCGATCGCCATCACAACCGTAGAGAAATTGAGGATTAAACCGCTGAAACTCCTGCTGGCCAATCATGACCACCGCTCCATTCCGGCCCCAGGTCGGCGGAATGCCGCCGGCGGCGGCAATCAGTTCATTTTGAAAGGAATCATCGCCGGGGGACATCGCCACCTCCCGGCCCATCAGCCGCATAACCCGCCGCCGCTCGCCGGCAGGGACACGTGTCAGCTTCCGGTGCACCAGTGCCAATTCCTGCTTGAGCTGGTCCACCAGCGCCGCCGCCGCATCATCAGCATCCACAAGGCGGCCGATCAGACGCATATCATCATAGGCATCGGCGATGGAATCGGTGTGCATCTCCACCACCCGGCACCCTGCTCCAGAAAGCTTTTCTTTTAAAACACGATGCAGGGAGGAGGTAAAAACCAACTCCGGCTGCAGCTCTTTGACCAGAGAAAGCGACGGGGACGCATACCCGCCGACAATCCGGGGAGCAGCCGCTGCTGATGCCGGCATACGGTCATGGAGGGTGATCCCCACCAACCGCTCCTCGGCCCCCAAAGCAACAAGAATCTCGGTCACCCCGGGGACCAGGGAGACAATCCGCCGGGGGGCTGCCGGAATGGTAACTCGGCAACCGGCATCATCGGTGACCGTCAGGGGAAACTCTCCTGCCCCCGCCGCAGTGGACAGCAAGACCAGCAGGAATAATACCACAACGAGACGCCACCAGGCAGTTTTGCAACACAGATCGGTCGTCATCCAACCATCCTCCAGCAAACGGTAACTCGGCTAATTTTCAACAATGCCATCACCATCGTGGCAGCTATGCCATGAAGGGTGCAGGGAGCAGGAATATTTCAGCTTTCCCCAGCGACCTCACACCCTTCATGAAGCTTGCCACTATACCATTACCGAACGTTAAAAATTAAAACGCACCCCGGCCTTATAACTCCTGCCAGCCATGGGATAACCGTTAATAAAAGAATAATTCCTGTCAAAAAGATTATCGATCGCGGCCGTCAGTTCAAGCCCTTTGACATAGGAGGAAGGAAGACTGAAATGCTTGCCCACGGTGAAACTGGCCACCGTAAAACCGCCCTTCTCCACCACTGCCACCGGGTAAACATTCCAATCCTGCATAAAATGGGGGCCATGGTAAACGAGCTGCAATTGGCTGCGAAAGCCATGGTTATCCGCCAGCCGCAGGCCCAACCGGCCGCTTTTTTCACTGACATAACGAAGATTTTCGCGGCTTTCCAGATCTTTATATTCATCCAGATACACAAAGGCGGCAAAGGGCTCCACCTGCCATTGCCAATCAAACCAGGCACCCAAATCCCAGGAGGCCTCCCCTTCGATTCCCCTGATCAGCGCCCCGGTGGTGTTTTTATAGGTACTGATGCTTTCACCAGTATCAGGATCGACGTAGGCGTCGTCAATAATTTTATCGTCATAGTCAATATAAAAAACGTTGGCGCTCAGGTACAGACCTTTTTTGGCAAAATCAATACCTGCTTCATAATTCCAGTTTTTTTCCGGATCGAGACCGCTGTCACCCAGATAATGAACTGAATAGGTCTGCCAGTTGCCATCGCCGTCCTGATACCAGCCGGTGGAATAAAAATCAGAGGCCATTTGTGATGCGGAGGGGATATGATAGCCTTTGCCGGCGGCTGCCCGCATACGCAGATCATTAGTAAGCCGATAGACAATGCCAAAGCGAGGGCACCAGACATCAAGGGTTTCACTTTTGGTCGTCAGGGTATCATATCCCTGGGTGCCAGCGGTTTGCAGATCATAATTGTCATAGCGCAAGCCGAGAGAAATAAGAATTTTCTCCTGCCAGAGAAAAATTTTATCCTCCACATAAATCCCCAGGTCTTCATATTCACCATTGACATTATAGGGGGTCCCAGAAGGTATCTGCCGATTGACAACTTCCTGTTCGTCCCAATCTGCTCCCAGGGTCAGCCGCTGATAGCGGCCCTGCCAGCTGCCCTGAAGCTGCAGGCCATCGCTGTCAATCTCCCGTTCAGTTCTATAGTAGCCGTAATCCCAGGATGGATAGGTGAAATAGTCATCGGAAGCCACATCATAATAGCGCAGCTTCCAGGCCAACCCCTTGTCAGGGGCAGCACCATCATAAGAAACGTCAATCGACTCCAGGTTTTTTTCCGAGTACTGGTCAGCAGCGATCCGCTCAAAAGGGCCGGGATTGCCGATATCCCAATTGTCAACCTTGCTGTAGCTCATCCCCAGGCGATGATGATCCAGAAATGTATATCCCAGGGTTACGTTCAATTCCTGGCTGTCATAGGCGGTATTGGCATAATCACCGTCATCAGCGGTTTTATAATCGTCCCGACTTTCGCGGGCGCCGCTGACAAAAAAGTCAAACCCTTTATATTCTCCCTGCAGTTCAGCGGTCCCGCGCACCAGGCGGTCACTGCCTAGTGTCCCTCCTACTGATCCGCTTGGGGAACCTTTGCCTTTACGGGTAATGATGTTAATTACCCCCCCCATGGCCTCCGAGCCATAGACTGCCGAAGCCGAACCTTTGATGATCTCAATCCTTTCCACATTGGTCACCGGAATTTTGGCCATATTGACCGTTCCGGCCCGCCGGCCATCAACAAGAAAAAGGATATTACTGCTGAATCCTTCGCTCGACATGGGAGAGAGAAATCCTCGAACCTCAACCCGAGAAAGATTGCCAGGATATTTATGGATATGACCAATTCCCTGCTCCACCAACAGTTCATCAACATAGGCCGCCGATGAGTGGAGAATATCCTCGGCATCGATAATCTCTACTTTGCCGGCCACATCCCTGAGTGGTTCCTCCACCCGGCTGGCGGTAACCACGATCTCATCCATTTTCTGCGGCGGCTCAACCCCGTAACCAGGCATCACGGCCATGAAAACCAGAACTATGCTTGCCAGAACAACGATTCCTCTTCTCCGATCCAACCAGTTTCCCAACATCTCTTCCTCCTTTTACCTTACCATTTACAATGCGTTATTTCTGCACCTGACTGATGCAGGCCAAAAAAAATCCCGAAAGCCGCTAAAGCAGCCTTCGGGATTTCCCAGTTTCATCTCGAAGCAGATTCGGAATACTTGCCATAAGATCCGCTCCACGGGATCTCACTCCGAACCAGATTACAAAGCAGGTCTTCTGACTCCCGGCTCAAACCTACTGACCGCGCCTTCCCACACGGTTGGCGTGCAGTGACATAATTGCGGTGTTCGTTGCCGGTTACAGCGGCGGGCCCGTTGCCGAATTGCACGGCATTCCCTTTTATGGCCGTCCTATCCACAGGAAGGGATATTCCGGCCGCTCTGCAACCATATTTTTTTGTCTTGTCCATGAGCTGGCTGCCTGCAAGGCAGCCCATCCGAAACAACCAGCTTCCGTCCGGACTGGGAAGTTACATAGGGCATCAGATAATAAATGTCAAGGACTACTTGCCGTCATCTGCTGATCCACCAGCAGCCACCGCAGCCTAGGAGAAAAAAGATATAAAAAGCCCGCATTGGCTTCAATAAAACACTGTTACGCTTATTAAAAGTTAATATATTCAAATACTTCAATTCTACAATAGGCTTTTCTTCCGCACCAATATGTGCTACCGGAAAACAACTTGATATGCCAGAAGCACTTCTTCTGTTTTGACAAAAAGCCATAGGCCACGGGTAAGGTTGGGATGTTGCCACCATGAGCCACGCAAGTCTCCGTCACTGTTTGCCAACTATACTCCTTCAGACTTATGCGCTGCTCTTGTGTCTCAGCCCTTTCGTGACCACCGCTGCGGGAGGGGAGCATACCCCTTCTTATGAGGCACGCTGCCTGCAGGTTATTACCACCGATGACCGCGGCAGCTCCTTATCCTATCCCAGCAGACTTTATTATGACCGGCATGAGGATGAAATCTATGCCCTCTGCGAGGGCGGCAGCAAGATCATCATCTACACCTCCGATTTTTTTCCGGTTGCCTCCATTGGCAGTGGACGTGGATTTACCCACGCCAAGAGCTGCAGCACTGCCAACAATCAACTCTACCTTTGCATTAGCGATGATACCGGAGGCCATCTGCAGATCCTTGACCGGGCTTTGCTGCCGTCTGGAAAGATCTTTTTTTCCGGCTTCAAAAACGCTGACGCCTTTCAACCCTTCCGGGCCGAAATCATCGATAACCACATCTATGTGACGGGAAATGGCGGTGATGGGGTCCTGATTGCCGACCTTGAAGGCCGTTGGCAGCAGGCCATGGTACCACTTACCATGCACTTGGGCATCCGGGAAAAAGCCCCCATCGAAACCTTTGCCATTGATGCCCCCGGAAACAGAATTTATCTCCTCAGTGAAGAAATGGGCAAAATTTTTGTTTTTTCCCTCTCCGGCAGATTTCTCTATGACTTCGGTGAAAAGGGCGGCTCATCCGGCAAGCTCTCACGCCCGCGGGGCATTGCCCTCGACCAGCAGCGAAACCTGGTCTACATCGTTGATTACATGCGCCACAGCATCAGTGTCTATAGCGACAAAGGAGACTACCTTTTTGAATTCGGCGGCAAGGGATACAGCAGGGGCTGGCTGGCGCACCCGTCCGATCTCTGCGTCGACGGCCAGGGCAGGCTGTGGGTAGCCGATACCTTCAACCAGCGGCTACAGGTTTTCAGCATCGTTGAAAAGTGAATCACGATTTTTTAAAACAGGCTTGATTTGCAGCATACATAACCAATGACCGCGACCGCCTTATGACGCAGAGAACTGCGCCATATCACTCATGGTGGGGGTAAACACCCCCCGGGCAACAAGGGGCGCACTCAAGCTTGACAGCGTAAACCCCTTGCAAATCAGACAATACGTCTTAGATGCAGACCGGCACAATCATTGCTGTATTATATGCCGCTTTCTTTTGATGCTTAGCAATTGGATGACGGATAAAAAGCAGCCAGGGTCCTGGTTGGGCACTAACACTTAGCACCAGCCCCTGATCAACAGCAATTACAGTATCTATCGGAAAAGGAGAGAACAGAAAATGGGCAAAAAATGGATCAGTATAGTTTTCGCAATGCTCCTGGTGGCAATCCTCGCCACGCCCTCGCTTGCTGCGTCAAGCGACCTGCTGGCAACGGACTGCATCAAGTGTCATACCAAGGCTGTAGAAGATATTGCCACCAGCGGCGGCCTGCACCAGACGGCGGTCAGCTGCCTCGACTGCCACGTTGAACACCCGCCAAAGGGAGAGAATGCCATTCCCCAGTGCGCCCAGTGCCACGCACCGGGAGAAAAAGCCCACTACCAGGTGGCCAACTGCATCACCTGCCACTACCCACACCGCCCCCTCAAGATGGACTTGGACGATGCCGGTGCTGAAGTCAAGCCCGTCTGCCTCACCTGCCACGACAATGAAGGCCAGGAAATGGCCAGTTATCCGAGCAAACACGCTGAGCTCAACTGCACCGAATGCCATCCCCAGCATGCCATGTTTCAGGATTGCCTCCAGTGTCATGAACCTCACAGCAGCGAAATGGCCTACCAAGACTGCCTGAGATGCCACAAACCGCATATGCCGACCGTGGTAAAATACGACCAGGAAATTCCTTCTCCCTTCTGCGGCAGCTGCCATGAAAACGAACTGGCCACGCTGGCCAGCAATCAAACCAAACATCATGAACTCCTGTGCGTCTACTGTCACAAAAGCCAGCACAAGACTGTTCCAGAGTGTGTCACCTGCCACGGTGAACCCCATGGCGCCGGCATGCACAAAAAATTTCCTGACTGCCTGACTTGTCATATTGATGCCCATGCATTGACCAGCAAATAAACAGGGGGAAGGGATGAAAAAGTCAGTAAACCAAAAAAATCTATGGACACTCATCTGTCTTTTGCTCGTCTTTCTGGGCTGTGCCACTGTCCAGGAAACCCATGAGGTCGAGGCGGCGGCAAAAAAACAGGCGGCGAACCAAAACTATCCGGCAGAACTGGAAGCCCCGGGCGTCTATCAGCAGGAGGTCGTCCCGCTGACCACGCTGCAGTGCGCCCAGTGTCACTTCAGTGTTTTTCAGAATATCAAGGATCGCGGTGGCAAGCATCAGCTTAACTGCCGCGAGTGCCACCAAACCTTCCACTTATGGCGACCAAGCATTGCTTGGCAGGATGTCGTTCCCCACTGCCAGGATTGCCATGGGGAAGCCCATGGCCCCAATTTTCCCGACTGCCTGGTCTGTCATGCCGACCCCCATGCGCCGATCGCCAGCCTGGAAAACCTTGATGTGCTGGAAAAAGACTGCGGCAACTGCCATGGCAAGCAGAAAGCTGATGTCGATACCTACAAAAGTGCCCACACCGACGTTGCCTGCAGTGAGTGCCACCACACCCGGCATGGTTATAAACCCAACTGCGTGGAATGCCATGAAACACCCCACACAGCCTATAGCGACAATGCCGGCTGTACGGGCTGCCACCCGGTTCATGCCCCCCGGGAAATCCATTACGCCGAGGACACCGGCAATCGCGTCTGCGCCGGCTGCCATGAAAAGATCACCACCACCCTTAAAAACAGCCCCAGCAAACACGCAAAACTGCAGTGCGTATTCTGCCATGCTCAAACCCACGGGGTGATTCCCGAGTGCAGCAAATGTCATGGCACACCCCATTCCGAGGCAATGCTGGGCCGCTTCAAAAACAACTGCAGTGAATGCCACGGCGAGCCCCATGCCCTGACACTGCCGGGACATTAACAAGGTCACGACACTGGATATTGTGCTCACCAGACGCGTAACGCTCGTTTTTGCAGTCTGGATGGCTCTGGCCCTCGCGGGCCTGGGCCATCCAGGCTTCACCCGTGCTGAGCCCCTATCGGGAAGCGCCAGGTGGAACTATGCTGAAATCGATAACGGCGAACAGACCTCCTGGTCTTCAGATCAGTCATACAGCCTCTTTCTGGACAAGGAACTGACGGCAGCCATGAATCTGGACAGCACATTACGTTACAACATCAATCAATCAGATGACAGCGCCTCAGACAACACCAGGATCAGTCCAACGGTCAACCTGGATATTCTCAATGACCTTTTCTCTTTGAATCTGGGAGCAACCTGCAGCTGGCTCGATTATGACCGTCAGCCTTCCTATGAAAGCAAAAGCTGGAATGCCAACTGGTTCAGCAAGTGGGCACCGGAATGGCCACGGCTGCACTTGTTCTACAATGAATCGTACCGCAAAGATGACCTGAGCCCCCACACAAGCAACAGCAAGTCGTCCCAGGCAGGGGCCTTGTTCAATTATGCCTGGCGATTCGTCACTTGCTCCTACAATGTCCGCCGGTCCGAGGATATCAACCGAGCGGGCAATACCTCGACGGTTACCGACTACCATTACGGCACCGTCGAGCTGCGGGAAAACTGGAATTTCTGGGAAAACAAAATGTCCGTTGGCGTCACTCAGCGAATTACCGCCCACTATACCGAAACTGCCAGGGAAGCGGGTTCGGGCAGTACCTTTTTTATCGAAGCAATGGACATGGAAGGGCTGTACGGCCTTGACAGCACTCCTGACGAAGGGACTCTCGCCCCGCTGCCAGCCCTGATCGACAACAACCTGCTGGCCTCTGCCGGCATCGCCATCGAATCTTCGCTGGACTATCACAACATTGGTGGCCGGGCAAATGACCGGCCGGTAACTCAGATAAGAATCCATTTTGACCGTGAGCTCTCCCAGATCATTCTCCAGGGACTGGAATGGCAGCTGTTCGCCAGCGAAGATGGCGAAGAATGGCAAACAGTTCCCGGGCTGCCGACGATCACCTATGAACTGGACAGCCAGACTACCCACAGCGTTGCAATCATCGATCTGCCCGTCAGTCTCAGTGATTATTTCAAGGTTGTTCTAAGGACCAGCAACAACCTGATTGAAGCCGTCACTATTACCGAGTTGGAAGCCGGCGAAGAAATTGCCGCCGCCAACAAGCTGACCACTGACGCCCAATACCTGAAAAGTGACTCCCATTTGTCATTGGCACTGAAGCCAACCGCACAATGGACCCTCCATGGCAGTCTGCGCCATGAGGATTCCTCCTACGATCCCGGTCGAGATCAGAGCGAAACCAACTTCTCCCTGAGAAGCGACTACGACGCCAGCCGCTACTGGTGGTTGACCCTGGGATTTGATGAAAACCACCAGCAGGACGAAGGGGAGGATAATGAATATGACCGCTCCTATTCAGCGGTAGTTAAATCATCGCCGCTTGACACCCTGGATCTCTCCCTCGGCTTTCGCCGCACAGAACAATACGAGGGCGGCACGCACACCTCGTCGTCCAACAATCTGGATGGCTATCTCACCGCCCAGCTCTATCCGGATGTCACCGCCGGGCTCCAAACCTCCTGGGTCAACGATGACGATGTATCCGCTTTCCGCTGGCGCTTCAACACCACGGCCCGGCTGACCGACAGAATCTATCTGGACGGCTACTATTACGATGGGGATTCTTCATCGTCGTATGGCATGCACGCCAACTTCAGACCATCGGACATCCTCTCATTGACAACCAGAGTGGACCATCAAGAGACCAACAACCAAACAACTTGGAGTACGAACCTGGCCTGGGTCTGCTCATCCACCATCCTGACCAACGTCTCCTATTCCTTGTCTGAATCAGCTGGCGACAGCAGTCATGCCTTCAACGGTTCCCTCTCGTTTATTCCCTGTTCCCGGCTGGATTTCAGGATGAACGCCGGCTATCGGACATCCACCGGACATAACAACATTATCAACTGGAACCTGCAATGCAATCTGCGCTACTGATTTTCACTCTTAGTGCGCTTTTACAAATATTTTTGTGCGATATGGCCCTACTGTATAAATTAAACTTTTCACGAGACTTGCCGATAAAAACAGTAAAAGGATGCGGGCGGCAACAGGGATGGCATTTCAAGTAGTTAGAGGCGTTTGGCATGTAATTTGCTCCTCATATGGACCTGTGTCAGGGACGGTTTGTGTCAGTCCCCCATTTCAGCCCAGAGGAGATAGAAAGCCATGAAGTCAATTGAGTCCGTCAGCCAGATGAAAAAAACCCTGTTGGTCGAACTGTCTAAGCTGCCAGAATACAACGCTTTTGGTTCCCGTAATGACTTTGACCGGAACCGGCTTTGTTCCTGGATTGCTGAACTGTGCCATATTGAAGAATTCGGCAACCCCTGCGACCAAGACAGCGATGTAGATTTCTGGTTTCGCGATGAGTGCTGGACCCTTTTATGCGACTATAGCAATGATGATGGTGTAGACAGTTAATATTCGGGGCTTTGTTGAATAAACGCAGCTTGCCTGGCTACTGAACAACTGGTGTAGCTTTTGCACACCCGTAAGCAGGCAGGCAGAAAGGTTTCATTCAAGGGCGCCTCGAGTCACCCTTTGATTCTGACAGGTGCCCATGATCTCTTTCTTTCTCCGACAGCTGAAGTTCTTCCTTTTTCTCGCCCTCTGCAGCTTGTTTATGGCCGGCTGCGCCCAGGACATCCGCTCCTTTAAGGATACGAACACCGAGATCAGCCTGGTGCAACGGATTGCTGTCCTGCCTTTCGAAAACCACACAAAAACCCAACTGGTGGAAAATCGCCTGCGGGATATCGTCACTACCGAAATCCTCAGCAGCGGCCTGTTTGCCGTTGTTGCCGGCGGCGATGTGCAGCGCTTCCTGGACGAGGAAGTGGGAAAGCAGACCACCATACTGACCAGCAGCATGGCCAAGCGGCTGGGCCGGGAACTGGGGGTCAGCGCCTACCTGGTGGGCGCCGTCGATATGTATGAAGAAAAACGAAACGGCTCCTACTCCTATCCGGTCGTCGCCATGACCCTGCAACTCATCGAAGTCCAGAGCGGCAACATCATCTGGCAGGCCAGCGGCAGTGAAAGCGGCTACACCACCGGCTCGCGAATTTTCGGTTTTGCCAGCGATGATTTCAACCGGGTAAGCTTCGCCCTTGCCCAAAAGCTTTTACAAACCATGTATTAACCACTTAGCGTAAAACGTCTTTTTTTGCCGCTAAGTCTGCAACCAGCCCACGGACAAAAGGGTAACGCCAGGAGATCACCTGTCACAGACATGATCAGGAACAATGCCGTCGTTTCTTTCTTTTGCCATCCAGTCTGCCGTTTAGCAACGGTTCTCCGGATAGGTTTGCCGCTTTTCCTCCTTGCGGCGACGATCGTATGTTGCCCTGCCGGCAGCACCGCCGGCGTGGCGCTCCTGCCCCTTGCCGATCTCAGCCTGGGAAGCAACAGCATCAACCAGGAGATCACCGTTGAACTGCGGGCCAGCTTGGAGGCCCAAGGAATACACATGGTGGAGGCATCTGCCGTACAGCAGTTTCTCGCCGCCAATCGGATCCGCTATTCCGGCTGCCTTGATTCACTTGAGGCCCGCTCCCTGGGACATAGCCTGGGTTGCGATCTGGTGCTGGTCGGTTCGATAACTGAAAGGACTGCCGGCGAGAACGCCTCTTTCGGCCTGCTGCTCCAGGCCATGGACACCGGCACCGGCCAATCCGTCTGGACGGCTGAACAAGCCTCCAGCCTGACCGGCCAAACCAGGTTCATGGGTATCGGCGAAGCACAATCCCTCGAGGAACTTCAAACTTTGCTGATCACTGACCTGGCAACCGATTTCTGCCATCGGCAGCAGCCGGCTACAACTCGCACGGCAGGGGGGCATCATCCCTTTCTGATTACCGATCTACGGCTGACTCCGCCCTATGCCGCCGGCGGCGCAGCCATTGAATGCTCCCTTGACCTGCGTTTCCTTGCCGCCCCCCCTGATCAGGTTGTCCTGCAGGACGGCCAGCAGACCATCACCTTGGAACCTCAGCAGAAAAGCGGCCGCTATGCCGGCAGCTGGCAGACCTCGAGCGATAATGGCTGTCATCCGATTTCCGTAGCCCTCTCTTGGGCAGATGAACCTTCGACCTTCGTAATGAAAAATCTGGCGTCCTATGAGGTGGCAAACCTGCCCCCCCGGTTGGAGCTGGAGCTCAAACGCGGCCAGCCGATGGGAGCGGTAACCGTCTTTAATGACAAACTGCTGATCATTCCCCATGTCACCAAGATGCTGCCCCTGTCGCGCTGGTGCATCGAGGTAAAGAAACCGGACGGCACGGTGCTGGTCCGCGAAATGCAGTCCGGTGCGGTCCCCAAGCTGGTCTGGAACGGTTGCCGGACAGGCAGCCAGCGGCTGGAGGACGGTCTCTATGATGTGGTCCTCCAGATATGGGATGCCGCCGACCAGAAGGCGGAAGCCAGCAAACGCATCTCCCTGCAGACAGCCTGTCGACCGTTAACCATTAAAACCACCAGGCGCCAGGACAGAACGATCATCATCTTGGCAGCTGATGACCACCTGCCAAACCAGCAGATCACCTGGCAGATGCGGCTCACCACCCCCGGCGGCAATGAAGTCCTCAACCAGACCGGCAGCTTCCTGCCGGCTGAATATGTCCTGCCCCCCGCCGCCGGCAGCGACTTCCTGCTCTGCCAGGTGGAAGCCCGGGACCAGGCCGGTAATCGTTTTGCACTCCGTGACGTCCGCGTCAAAATGCCGGACAGCAGCATGACCATGGTCCAGGAAACCAGATCCTCCCATATCTGGCAGGAGGATTTCTGATGACCCTTGAACAATCAGGCAAAGTCCTTGCCACCATCCTGCTGGCGGCGCTCCTCGTTGCCAGTTGCGGCTGTGCCGGCAAAGCGCCGCTGACCAAGATCAGCGGCCCCGTTGCTGAACACCGGCCCCTCTGCCGGGTTGCCCTTTTCCCCTTTATTGATGATCAGCAGGATACCGAGCGGGCGCTGCTGGCCTACCGGATCTTTCACCATGAACTGGTGAGAGCAGAGCTTTTCGAGGTGGAAACAGAAGGGGATGTGAGAACCTTCTTTATGCGCAATCGGATGATTCCCGGAGCAATCCTTGACAGTTTGATCTATGAAAAATGCGCCAACCAGCTTGGGGTTGATGCCATCATTGTCGGCCGGATCACAGACGCGGGTATGGATGGCAATGCCAGCAAAGGCAGGAACCCCTATCTTAATCTCCATGTTGAGATTATTGATGTCAAGGCAAAACAGCCGCTGGTGGCCAGCTTTCTGCGCCGGGAAGGCTCCGACTACCGCAAGGCGTTGCATTTCGGCATTGTTGATACCATGACCGGGCTGCTCTCCCGCCTGTCCCGGGAAATCATTGCCGACTGGCAACACAAAGGAGTCCCGGGATGTTGAAAAGACGTTGGTGCAGCCTGCTGTTCCTGCTGTTGGCCTCACTCTGTCTTGCCGGTTTCTTTTCCCCGGCCGAAAGCATGGCCTTTTCCTTCGGCAGTCCGGACACTTTGGCAATTATCAACGGCACCACGTATACCACCCAGGATTACCTTGACTGGTGGCGCGAGTGGCGGGAACCGGGAATGACAGCGGCCGCCGATCCGGATGACTTTATCGATTGGCTGCTGATGGCTGAAGAAGCCCGCCAGATGCGGCTTTTTGAAAAGCCACGCTACCTCCACAAAATCAATATCTTCCTCAAATCCCGTTCCCTGATGCTGCTGAAGCAGGAGGAGGTCGACGGCAGGATCGTCCCGCCCGGCAACGATCGTCTACGGCAAGAGTATGACCAGCGATACCAGCCGATCATCAGCCTTACCCTGGCCAGCCTGCCGGACGCGACTGCAGCAGCCAAGGTGAAAGAGCTGGGCACTACCGACATGACGATCAGCGAGGCGATCACCGCCGCTGGATTTTCGGGGGTACCCATCAGGAAACAGTCCCATGTGCGACCCCTGGCCGTTGACGAGTCTTTCAAAGTATTGTTCGCCGACAGCGGCAACCGGCAGCAGCTGTTTCTGCTGCCCCAGGCGGCGGGCTGCCTGCTGGCCAGGGTCGAAAACATCACTGCCGGCAGTGATGATGATTTTGCCCGGCTCAAAGAAACCATCCGCACGCAACTGATCAAGGACCAGCAGCAGCAGCTCAACACCGATCTGCTGGCCAGGCTGCGGCATAAATACCAGCCGGTCATCGATCAGGAAAAACTGGCAGCCCTTGAACCAGGCAGTGGACAACCGGCTGATGTAGTCATTAAAATCGGCAATCTGACAATCACCGGCGATCAAGTGGCGGCATTGCTCACCAAAGAGCAGCGGATGCGGCAAGGGAGAACGGGGACCAACACCGTTAACCTGGAGAGTCTGAAACAGCAGGTGGTCAACAATATCCTCGCCCAGACCCTGGTGAGTCTGGAAGCCCTGGAGCACCACTATGAAGAACACCCCCCATTCAAGCAAACCTTTGCCTTTTACTGCCGGCACCGGCTGATCAAGGAATTGGAGCAGGAAGTGATCCATCCCCGGGCAACCGTTGCTGAGGTAATGGTTGCAGACGCCTATGCCAGGAACCGGCACCAGTATCTCCAGCCTCCCCTGGTGGAAGTCGCCTGGGTGCAGACTGCCAACCCCTCGCTCTGTGAGCTGCTGGACCGACAGCTGGGCAGCGGTAAGGATTTTTTTACCGTCATGACCCCCTATTTCCCAGAAGCAACCAGGAGCCGGACCATACCGGAAACCAAGCTGCCGGCAGAGATCAGAGAGCTGGTTGCCGGCCTGCAGTCGGGCCAGACAGCCACACACAGTACAGCCGGACAGGAAAAGATCTACGTTAAGCTGCTCCAGCGCCATGCCCCGGAGCCTCTGCCCCTGGTGGAGGTCGCTGAGGAAATTCGCACACGGCTGCAGGAAGAACGGTTCAAAAGCGAGAAAAAACATCTGGCTGAACAATTGCGGCAACGGTCAACCATTACCGTCAAGGAAAAAACCTGGAAGAAACTGCGAAAGCAGCTGATGGAGGAACATGTTGATTAGCAGATGGCCGTTATTCCTACTCACGGGATTACTGAGCCTCACTATGGTCATCTCCTGCACCGGACCAGAGAGAAAAAAAATGGTGCGCAAAACCTGTGTTGACTGCCATGGAGAGATGGCGGCCTCATTCGCCCAGGGAATCATGCACCAGCCGGTCAGGGAGAAAAACTGCAACAGCTGTCACCGCCCCCACGGCCTGGTGGGCGGCGTCTACCTGCTGGCCCCGCAGCCGGACTTGTGTTTTCGCTGCCACCAGCAGCTGGCAGCGACTCTCAGGCAGCAGAACCACAGCCATCAGCCAGTGGCTGAAGGTCGTTGCCAGGCCTGCCACGAACCCCACAACGCCGGGGAGGCCGCCCTGCTCCGCCTGCCGGAAGAACAGCTGTGCTACAGCTGCCATGACCGGCAGCAGTTCAACCGGCCTTTCCGCCACCAGCCCCTCGACGACTGCTGCAACACCTGCCACCAGGCCCACAGCAGCAATACTGCCGCCCTGCTGCCGCAGGAACAAAACGACCTTTGTCGACAATGCCACAGTCTGGAAGACCAGAACTTTATCGCCCGTCACGGCGGCTATCCGGTAACCACCGGCTGTCTTGCCTGCCATGATATTCACTCAGCAAACAACGTTCACCTGCTGCGCCCGGCCCTGCACCAACCAGTGGCCCGGAAAAGCTGCGGCGACTGCCACGAAAGCGCTGACAGTCCGGCCCCCTTTGCCACCATAGAACAGGGAAACCAGCTTTGCCGGCAATGTCATGACAGTCAGCGCACTGCCCAAAGCAATCCCCGGGGACACCAACCAGTGGCCGAAGGAAACTGCCTTGCCTGCCACCGTCCCCACGCCAGCGACCATCAGGGAATGCTTTCCCGGCCCGCTGGCGAGCTGTGTTTCTCCTGCCACCAGTTCGCCATGGTAGCCGGGGGCAAAAGAAATCTGCCCCAGGGAAAGGGCAGCGTCCACCAGCCGCTGATCGCCGGCGATTGTCTTGCCTGTCACCTGGGACATGTCCCGGGGGAGGGCCAGGATAAACTGCTGGCCGGCGATGTTACAACCCTCTGCCAATCCTGCCATGACCAAGGCAGAAAAACGCCGGCGGTTCCCCATGCGCCCATGGAAACCGGCAACTGCCTGATGTGCCATCAACCCCACGAAAGCCTTAATCCATCCCTGCTGGTTCAGCAGGAAAGGGATCTTTGTCTCAGCTGCCACCCCGGCATACTTGACGAACTGCTGAAGCAAAATCTCCACCGTCCCTTTGCCGCCGGCAACTGCAGCGCCTGCCATCAACCCCATGGAAGCGGCAACCGGCAGCTGTTGGCAGCTGGCAAAAACGCTCTATGCGGCAACTGCCACCAGCAGACCATGAACAGGGCAGCAAGTCAACATCAGCCCTTCAAGGAGGGCCGGTGTGATCACTGCCACCTGACTCATGCTGCAGATAAACCGGCCCTGCTGGTCGGCGACGGTCAGGCACTCTGCCTGGGGTGCCACCAGGAACAGACGCCGGATACCAGCCAGGGAGCAACCGTCCACCAACCGGTGGCCATGCTGAACTGCATCGCCTGCCACAGCGGCCATGGGCTTGATCAGCCGGCCTACCTGCTGCAGGAACGGCCAAAGCTTTGCCTCACGTGTCATCAGATTGATACTTTCTGGGAGAAGGGCGTCGCCCATCAGCCAGCCGCCGAGGGTCAGTGCGGCCTCTGTCATGAGCATCACCAGGCCGGACGACCCCAACTGCTGAAAGAGGACCCGGCAGTGCTGTGCGCCGACTGCCACCACATTGATGCGGAAACATTCAGCAAAAATCACCACGGGATTGCCGCCGGCAGGCAGCACTGCCTTGGCTGTCATGATCCCCATGGATCACCGGCACCCGGACTGTTGCTGCCTTTCGGCCATCAGCCATTTACCACCGGTGACTGCCGTGCATGTCATACCAAGGATCTGCCATGAGATTACGAAGCCTCTTGCTGCTGTTATGCCTTCTCCTGACCGGGCCATCTGCAGCCTGGCCTGTCGCTGGCCCGGGAGCCGGCCCCTGCTATGACTGTCACCCACAAGAAACCTTCCAGGGTCGTTTTCAACACCACCCGGTGGCCAAAGGGGAATGCGGTGCCTGCCACCAGCCACATGTGGCAAAATATCCCGGCCTGCTGGCCCGCCCGGAGAAAGAACTGTGTTTCAGCTGCCACCAGCGATTTCAGCAGCACATGGAAAGAAAGGGCCACCAACATGCACCGGTGGCCAAAGGGGAATGCGGTGCCTGCCATGCCCCCCACCAGGCCGACAATGACAACCTGCTGAAAAGCAAGCCGGGGACCGAGTGTGAACAATGTCATACCCTGAACCAGGCAGCCTATGAACATCGCCATCAGCCTTTTGCCGCCGGCAATTGCTACGCCTGCCACGACCCCCACAGTGCCGATCATGAGCAGCTGCTGAAACAGGGTGAACCCGGGATCTGCCTGAGCTGTCACCAAAGCAGCAAAAAATTGCAGCAGCAACATCTGGGCCGGGAGCTGAAGGAACTCAAGTGCCTCGGTTGCCACAACCCCCACGGCAGCACCAATGCCGCTCTCCTGCGTTCCACGGCACACCAGCCATTTGCCCAGCGGCAGTGCGGCCAATGTCATGGGCGTCCGGCTGGGGATGAACTCTGTCTTTCCTGTCATCAAGAGGTCCTGACAACCTTCCTGCAGCCCCATACCCACTTGCGGGGCGCTGGCGACCATCATCTCTGTCTTGGTTGCCACAATCCCCATGTGGCTGACCAACCGGCCCTGCTCACCAGCAGCACAGGCAAAAACTGCCGTGCCTGCCACGAGGATAAATTTATCCGGCGGGCTGCGGCACTGCATCTGCATCCGGGCAGGCATGTCTGTACCAACTGCCATACACTTCACGGTTCCAGCCGGCCGGATATGCTGAAAGACGAACCCCGGGAGGTCTGCGCCAGCTGTCACCAGCGCCATAAACAGTTTACCCACCCCCTGGGTGAAAACGCACTTGACCCCCGCAATCACAAACCCATGGATTGTGTTACCTGCCACGATCCCTGCAACGGCACCATGTATACCTTTAATCTGCGCCGGGACGGCAAACGGAGCCTGTGTATCCAATGTCACCAGAAATACTAACAAACCACATAGCTCTAACGAGAAAATGTAAGCTGACTATAATCAGCCTGGTATTACTGCTGGTCGCGGCCTGCTGCGGCACCCCGCTGGCTGCCGGTAGCGGCCCCTGGCAGCCCTTGCAGCTGCTGCAACCATCTCGAGAATCGGGACAGACACCCCGGCCACTGAATCTGGCCATCGACCGGGAACGGCAGCGCTACTACCTCATTGATGGTGCCAATGCCATGATTACGGCATTTGACAACGGCGGGACAGAGCTTTCCCGCTTCAATGCTGACGGCGCTTTCGTTCATCCGGTCGCCATGGTCAGGGACAGCAGCGACAACCTCTGGATCAGTGACCGGGGACTCAACAGCCTCCTCCATCTCTCCCTGAAAAACAGGCAGATGGAGCGTTACACCCTCACACGCCCCGGGCAGGCGATGGTCATCCCGGACCGGCTGGCTATCGACCAGCAGAACAATATCTATTGTCTTGATCTGTTCAGCGGCGAAATTTTGAAATACCAGCCTGATCTGTCCCTGGACGCGGTCTTCGCCCTGCCGGCCGGCGGCAGGGGGTTTATGGATCTGAAGCTCAAAGGAGATCGTCTGTGGGCCCTTGACGGCACCGCCAAAACCGCAAGCGTTTTTGCCTTGGACGGCACCAGGGAGCAGACCATCAGCCTGCCGACCAGCCTGCAGTTTGCGATTGCCCTGGAGGTTGATCAGGCCGGTGCCCTCTACCTCCTTGACCGGCATGCCGGTACCATTGTCGTCTGTGACCGAAGCGGCCGGCTGCGCTACCGTTTCATGAGCAAAGGCGAGCTGCCCGGCCAGCTGGCCTATGGCGCCCAGCTGCTTTTTGACTGGCAGGGCAATCTGGTGGTCGCCGATGAAGGCAACGGCCGGATAGAAATTTTTGGAAGATGATCTGGGTATGCTAAGCAGAAAGCAGATACGCTGTCCCTTTCAAGACCTGCTCTGTCTGGGCGGGCTGCTATGCATCATGGTCTGGAGCCTGTGCCAGGACAACCGCCTGTGGGCGGCGGTTGCCGGTCCATGCTCCGACTGCCATACAATGCACTACAGCCAGGGAGGCGACCTCCTGGCCGCCTGGGGAAGCTCCGGTCCCTACGCCGGCCTGCTCGCCAATGACTGCGTCGGCTGCCACACCGGCACGAACAGTAGCGGCGGCAACACCCCATGCGTCACCGCCGCCACGGCGCCGGACTACGGCACCACCGGCACCGAGGGCACCACTTTGGCCGGCGGCAGTTTCTACTGGGTAACCGGCGATGATACCTGCGGCCATAACGTCAGCGGCATCGCCGGCATCGGCTTCGACCAACTGCCGCCTGGGTTTACCAACGGCCGGGCCGCCGGTGACAGCACCACCCCAGGAGGAGGCGCCTGGCTTGGTAGCCAGCAGGTCACCTGCGCCGGCACCTATGGCTGCCACGGCAGCCATAACCAGGATAATCAGACTGCGGCCATCCGCGGCGGTCACCACAGCACCAAGTCGGGAGCCATTACTCCTGACAATGATGCCACCGATTACCGGATGCTGGTGGGAATCGCCGGCTATGAGGATCCCGACTGGGAATTTCTCCCGGATACCAGCAGTCATAACCAGTACAAAGGGGTTCATGATCCCAACAACAGCACCGCCCCCGACACCTCAACCATCAGCTATTTCTGTAGTGAATGCCACGGCAGTTTTCATGACGACATCAGCACCGGCATTACCTCTCCCTGGCTGCGGCACCCCACCAACTACGATATGGGGATTGCCGGTGCCGCCGGTGGGGAATATCGCTATTTTAACAGCGGAACCGGCTCGGCGGTCAGCGCCTACAGCGTCATCGCTCCAGTGGCCAGCAGCGTCACGACAACACCTTTATCTGTGGTCAGTGCCCATGAGGCAAACAACACAGCCATCGTCACCTGCATTTCCTGCCACCGGGCCCATGGCTCCCAATTTTATAAAAGCATGCGCTGGGATTATGCCGGTTCACCGACCGGCGGTTTCTGCTCCCTGTGTCACACATCGAAGGATTAGGATGACCAATCACCCCGCATATCCGCAGTACCAGCGCAGTACGCCGGAAAGGCTCCTGATCCTGCTGATCCTCTTGATCCTCTGTTGCGGCTGCAACGGCTACCGGCCGCCGGTGCCGGCAGCAGACGAAGGGTTTACCGTCGCTCCCGACCAGATGCTCATCTCCCTCTACCTGGCCGCCGTGGGCAAGCCGGCTGCCAGGATAGCCGGAGAGCTTGCGGCCATTGAGATCAGTGACGGTCGCCTCTGGCTGCCTCTGACCATGGAACCGGCAACCATCGACAACACCATGGGCCAGGGGCAGCAGCTGCTCGCCCTGGCCGACCTGCCGCCGGCAGACTACACCCACCTGCGGTTAACTTTCAGCACAATTACCGTCAACGGCCAACCGTGGTTCGCGGAGACCATGCCAAGGGAACTGGAACTACCCCTGGCCGGTTCCCTCCACTGGTCAGCCGGCAGTCATTGCTGCCTGTTCCTCGACTGGCACCAGATTTCCCTGACACCCCCTGACCCTTTCTGGCATTCCTTTGCCGGCCGCTGGCAGGCTCTGCCCCTCAGCACCGATCTGGTGACGGTCATCTGTGACCGGCTGAATACCGTTTACCAGATCAGTCCGGACCGCAACCAGGTGGTCGGGACATTGCGGCTGCCAGGGGAACTCGGTGAATCGGCTTACAATGACCGGCGACAGCGCTGCTATATTCTTGGCATCGACAACCGGCGGCTCTACGTTATTGACGCCTCCACCAGCCGGCTGGTGGATGGTCTGCCCCTGCCGGCCGCCGTTGCCCCCCGGTTTCTGGTACTCTCGCCCGACGGCCGTTTTGCCTATGTCAGCGACCCACCGGCCAACCGGATCACCAAACTCAATCTCGAAAGCGGCTTTGTCGAAACCCAGAACGCCAGCATCCTGGGCCCAAGCCGCCTGCTCTATCGGTCAGGAGCTGACCGCCACGATCTAGTGGTGGCCGTTCCTGACGAACAGGCCGTCTATCTTTTGGATCCTGAAACCCTGGGAATCAGGCGGATTCTGGCCCTGAACCGCACCCCACGGCAGCTGCTTACCGTTGAGGACCGGCTCTATGTCACCGATGACACCAGCAGCACTGTCGGCGTCTACCAGTGGCCCGCCGGCACCCTGATTACCCAGATTCAGGTAGGACGGTCGCCTGGAGAGATGGCCGCCAACGCCGGCAGGCTCTATGTCTGCAACGTCGGTGACGCCTCAATCTCCCTGATTCTGCCACGGCAAAACAGCGATTTTCGGCGCCTGCCGGCGGGTGCCACCCCGGTCGATTTGGCCATTTCACCTAACTGGCAGAAGCTCTATATCGCCAACCGTGACCAGAAAAAACTGACCATCAGGGATCTGCACACCGGCACCCTGCTGGCTACGGTACCTCTGGGGGATAAACCCCGGGAAATAACCTTATGGGAACCATGATCTGACTTGGATAACCTTACAAACCAGAAAGGAGGGAGGTGGGGCATATAACACATAACAACCTGAAACAATGCCGCTTTTGGTAATCTTCGGGCACATTGGTTACCAGAACAACGGCAACAATGCAAGCTAACCAGTTTATTTTATGGGAGTTTCACATAGAGAACTGATTAATTATCTTGGCATATTTCTTGCGTAACCAAGCATTGTATGCACTATCAGAAAACAATGCTGACAATAAACCTGGAAGCCAGGGAAAACCATATTCTACGTAGGAGAGAACAATGACTAAAAAACTCGTAGCAACCACCGTGATCTTTTTAATGGCACTGGTGATCGGCCCCTCAAGTGCCTGGTCGGTAGGCGGACAGTGTGCCGATTGCCATACCATGCACGACAGCCAGGGGGGAGCTGCTGTAGCTGTTGGTGGTCCCCATGACAGGCTGATAAGCGCCACCTACAGCAGCACTAATCCGTGCCTCGGATGCCATGGTGGCGATGATTACCAAAGTGGCGATGCAACGCCTTATGTTTTAGGAACCAACCTTCTTGAGTCAGACGACCTGGCAGGAGGAAATTTTGCCTATCACGCAACTGGTGATGCCTACGTCCACAATGTTCTGGGCTCGTCTGTCGACGATGATGCCACTCTTGCAGCCGTTCCGCCGGGCTATGACAGCCTCAACTACCCTGATCCGGATGCATTTGTCAGATATACGGGCGGCACAACTACTCGGCTGCAGTGCGCCGGCACCTACGGCTGCCATGGCAATGCCACTAACAGTGACCCGTACGATGCCATTTCCGGCGCCCACCATGGCAATGCCAGTGGCACCCTGACCACCGCAGACACGGTCGGCAACAGCTACCGTTTCCTTTATGGTGTAATGGGCATTGAGGACAGTGACTGGGAAAATACGGCCGACGACGCTGATCACAACCAGTATCATGGTATTCACCGCACCGATGATGTCTCGCCCGATTCAGCAACAATCAGCTACTTATGCTGCCAATGCCACGGGGACTTCCATGAAGCAGGGGCATCCGGCGGTTCACCCTGGACCCGCCACCCCACTGATTTTGACTTGAGTGAGGCCACCGGAACGGAATATGCCAGCTATAATGCTGACAACTCATACAGTATCATTGCCCCGGTTGCCAGTGACGTAACAACCGATGGCGAAGTTGAAGCAGTTGTTCTTGATGAATCGGGAGAATATGATGCCATCGTCACCTGCCTCTCCTGCCATCGCGCCCACGGTTCAGCCTATCCTGATCTGCTGCGCTGGGATTATTCTGCCATTGATGCAGGAGGAGGAGATGGTAATGTAGGCTGCTTCATCTGCCATACGACCAAAGACTAACGTTTGCAATAGCCCACTAACTATTCTTTCCACGACCAAGGGGGCCGGCAGATGCCGGCCCCCTTGGTTATCCTTTTCGCGCTGTGTTCCTACAGCAAATCAAATTTTTTCATCCGGTAGCGGAGGGTATCCCTGGTAACCTTGAGGAAGCGGGCCGCCTTGGTTTGATTGCCGGCGTGTTTTTTCAGGGCCAGATCAATGATTCTCTTTTCAATCTCCTCCAACGAAACGCCATTGGCAGGCAGAGAAATCTGCAGCGCATCGTCACCCTCGGACTGTGGGGGCACATTGGGTGCAAGCGTCGGCCTCTGCGGGTAGTCCGGCACCGGTGCCGGCTGGGGCGTTCGCGGCTGGGGAATATAGAGATGCTCCGGCCGGAGGATTTTTTCATCTTCAATGATAATCGCCCGCTCGATGGTGTTGCGCAGCTCCCGGACGTTGCCCGGCCATTCGTAGTTCATCAGCATCTCCGTCGCCCGGGGATCGACAGATTCAATACTCCGGCCGTACGCCTGGTTGAATATCCCCATGAAATGCTTAATCAGGTGGGGGATATCGGATTTCCGCTGGCGCAAGGGGTGCAGATTGATGGACATCACATTGAGACGGTAAAACAGATCAGCCCTGAACCTGCCATCAGCGGCCATGGCCTCCAGATCCTGGTTGGTGGCCGCAATAATCCGGGCGTCAACCTCGATATCCCGCCCGCCCCCCAGGCGCCGGTACCGCTTGTTTTCAATAACTTTCAGAATCTTTGCCTGCATGGGCAACGGCATATCGCCAATTTCATCAAGGAAGACCGTCCCCCCCTCAGCCATTTCAAAAACCCCCTTCTGACGTTTACCCGCATCGGTATAAGCCCCCTTTTCATGGCCAAACAGTTCATTCTCCAGCAAAGAATCAGGAATGGCAGCACAGTTTACCTCGACGAAAGGCATCTCCGAGCGGCCGCTATGGGCATGAATGGCTTTGGCCACCAGCTCCTTGCCGGTGCCGCTCTCCCCCATGATCAAAACGGTCATATCATTGGTTTGGGCGCAGCGATTAATGATTTTGAAGGTTTCAATCATCACCGGGCTGTTGCCGATCAGCGCCTCCTGGTCGGTCATCTTATCGATGGAACGGCGAAAATAGTTCACCTCGTCCTGCAGCAGTTTTTTCTCAAACGCCTGCCGGACAACATGCCGCACCGCTTCCAGGTTGAACGGCTTGCCAATGTAGTCCTCCGCCCCGTACTGGAATGCCTGAACAGCTGAATTAACATGGGCATAGGCGGTAATCATGATAACAATCAGATCCTCATCCTCTTCCTTGAACTGCTTGAGCAGGTCCATGCCGCTCATATCGGGAAGCTTGATATCCAGGAGGATCATGTGAGGATTGAATTCATCTTTCTTTACCAAGGCCTCCTTGCCGGTTGCCGCCGTCTCAACGATATAGCCGGCCTTCAGCAGAGGCTGCGACAACGACCAGCGGATCAGATGTTCATCATCAACAATGAGAATTCTTCTCTTTTTCGGCATATCCTTCTCCCGTCTTAGGGCAATCGGCATTAAACCCATCATCCTGGTGCGCCATATCCTCCCGGCTGACGTACCCAGGTGGTCCTTATGCAAAAAGCATGCAACCCATGGCAGATCATGGAGAAAATCCACAACAACCTGAACGTCTCGACCTACCGGCACTAACCTTTCTGGCAGCCCTAGCCTCATTGAGTTATATCACACTTTTATAGCGGGAAAACCCCCTTTTGGTGTATTGCCCCAATCTGGCAGGCAGCTAAACCACCTTTTTATGGCATCATGGAGCCTTTTCCACCCGGCATGAAGTTTGCTGTTATCTCAAGGCGCCAGAAACTGCCGCTAAACAAAAAGACAGAAAAATCTCAGGACTGCCAATGTTAGGACTTTACGGAAACAGCAACCCCATGCCGGCAAAACCTCCCCTTCAGACCCTGGATGAGCTGTCCGCACTCTATAACCATGCCACCCGGATGCCGCTGGCCGGCAGCGAAGATGCGGTCATCTACCACCTCTACGAGAGGCTGACGGAACTGGTGGGAGATGAACACTTCTCCATCTTTTCCCTGTGTGACCAGGAAGTAAAAGTTTTCCATAAATTTATGGACAGCTCCCATGAGGGGCCCTTCAACTATAACCAGCCTTTTATCGGCAAACCGGATGGCCTGCTGAAAAAAGTCTTTGATACTGCCAGACCGCACTGGTTTATCAGAAAGCGGCTCGCCGCCGGTGAAAACGCAGCCAACCGCGAAACATTCAGTGACGACCCGCTACTCGACCGATTTTTCGGCCTCGAGCCGGATTCACTGTTGATTCTGCCCATCTGCAGTGATCCGGGCCGTTGTCTCGGCTTTGTCGTCTTTCCCGGCTACGCTGGCGAAAGCATCCCTCTTGAAGAGGGCATTCTACTGCAGGCTGCCTGCCATATCCTGTGTGCCGCCAGAACCATCAGCGAGAGACGCCGCGGACAGCAGAAAGCCCTTCGCCTGGCAATGCTGGAAAAAAAGTACAATGTTCTGCAGCAGAAGACTGATTTTTTTAAAAGCGTGTTCAATAATTTCCGCAACGGCATGCTGACTGTCGACAACCACCTGCAGGTTACCAACGCCAACCAGAAAGCCACTTTTCTGCTCGGCTACCCCCTAAAAAAACTCCTCCGGCGCAAACTGCACCAAATTATCAAAACCAGCGAGGAAGAGGTCAGACAAATTTTTAAACAGGGCGGAAAATGTGTTGATCCGCACACCGGGATGATGACCGAATTTGAGTTCATCACCCAGGATGGCTCCACCTTCCCGGTCGAGGCATGCTTTTCAGCCATCCTCGATGCCGATGGAGCAATCACCGGCCTGACCTGCTCATTCCGGGACGTAACGGTGAAAAAAACAATGGAAAAAGGCCTGGCCCGCATCGATCGCCTGGCATCACTCGGGGTTATCGCTTCCGGCATCGCCCATGAAATCAAAAACCCCCTGGCCGCCATGGCTGGCGTCCTGCAGAATCTTGCCGATAACGTCAACTGGGAAGGCAAGCAGGGGCGGTTGTTTTCCCAGTTATTGTCCCAGATCGGCCGCATCGATACGGTAATCAACAGTTTGATGCAGTTTGCCGAACCACAGATTGCCGCGCTGGAACATTTGCAGGCCAATGAGATCATTGCTGGAATTTTGCCGCTGGTGGAAAATCAGCTGGCCAGGGATGACATCGAACTGGTGACTGACTTTGATCCGGCCAACCCCGCCATTACCGGTGATCTCTATCTGCTGCAGCAGGCCCTGATCAACATTATCATGAATGCCTGCGAAGCAATGGTGGACCAGGATCAACCTCGAAGGCTGATGATTATGACCTGTGGCCACCGTGAACAGTGTCCGTGCTCGCTGGGCGATTTTTCCATTAGCCCACCGGCCAACACCATCAACATCATCATTGCCGATACTGGATGCGGGCTCAACCCGACGGAAAGTGAGCATATATTTGATCCTTTCTACACCACCAAAGCCACGGGAAACGGATTGGGACTGGCCATTGCGCAGCGGATTATTGAGCAGCACCATGGCATAATTCTGGTTAACAACCACCCCGACGGCGGCACCATCTTTACTGTTTCCCTGCCCATCAAGGGATAAAACCGAATATTTCTCTCAGGATTTACGATTCCTGACCGACAATAAGCATATGTAAGGACAGGAAAAACCGTCCTTGCCCCCTACAAACCAGGATACAAACCAGATGTCGATCAAGAGTAAAATTTTCATCCTCCTTGCCCTTCTTGGCGTATTGTTTGTCGCCGTCAACGTTGCCATTCAGTATCAATGCATTCTTCCCGGATTTAAGACCCTGGAACAAAGGGAGAGCGAAAAAAACCTCAACCGGGCCGTCAAGGCGGTGGAGCGGGACCTGGAACATCTCAGCCTGCTGTGTTACGACTGGTCTGAATGGGATGACACCTATGATTTTGTTGCTGACGGCAACCAGGAATACATCGATTCCAACCTGGTACTGACCACATTCACCCACAATCGCCTGGCGTTGCTCTACATCATTGACCGATCCGGCAAGGTCATCTGGGGCAAGATTTATGACAAGGAGATCGAAGAATTCATCACTCTGCCGGACTTCCCGGAAGATCAGTGGCCTGCCGATCACCCGCTCCTGGGGCACCGGCAGCCGGAAAGCGTCCTCAACGGCTACCTGATGACCTCTGGGGGGGCGCTGACCCTTTCTTCCCGCCCCATCCTGCCCAGCATGGGAGACGGCCCCATCCGGGGAACCCTGATCATGGGCCGCTTTCTCTGCGACAACTGTATCCAGATGATGAGAGAACAAACCCAGGTTGACCTCAACGTCTGGTCATTCAACTGCGACACTCTGCCCCCGAACGTCTGCCTGATCAAAGACCAGCTGACTCCCCGGCAACCGGTTCTTTTTCAGGAGAATGATAAAGTGACGTTCGGCTACACCTTCTTCCCTGACATTTTCGGCAGTCCGGCCATGATCCTCCAGGTTGCCACCCAACGGGACATTTTCAACAAGGGTCTTCAGGTCCTGAAAGCAAACGCCCTGGGAACCAGCATTGCCGCTTTGGCAACCATCCTCTTCCTGGCCTTTCTGCTCCATTCCATTATCAGCAAACCCCTGACTGCATTGGAAACCACCTTGCAGTACATCAGCCGCAGCGGTACGTTGCAGCAGGTTGATGAAAAGCTGCTCACCCACGATGAGATCGGCATGCTGGGGATGGAATTCAATCGGATGATTATCCGGCTGCAAAATGATCTGGAGCGGCGAAAACAGGCTGAACAGGCATTGGCAGCCAAGGAAACCCACCTGAACACCCTCCTGTCAACCGCTCCGGACGGCATTGTGACGGTTAACCATAAGGGCATTATTGAGTCGGCAAACCGGGCCATGGAGCTGATTTCCGGCTATGGGACCACGGAACTGCTTGGCAGACACCTTCTTTTTCTGATTCCAGCCCGTTACCAGGATGCCGTAAAGCAGGAAGTCAATGTATTCATTGCCGGTTCCGAGACCTCACTCGGCAGACAGGGGATGGAAATAACCGCCATGCGCAAGGATGGTTCCGAACTACCGATTCACGTACTGGCCTGCACCATGGACATCGATCAGAAACATAAATATGCCTGTTTTATCCGTGATATATCGGAACTCAAAGAGTTGCACGACAATCTGCTGCGCACCAGACATCTGGCCGCCATTGGTGAAATGGGTGCGTCCATTGCCCATGAAATTCGCAACCCCCTGGCCGGTATCAGCGGCGCCGTCCAGGTGCTGGTGGAAAACGCGCCAGCCGATTCCCCTGACCTGCACGTCCTCAACGAAATTCTCCAAATGGCCAGTCGGATGGAAAGCAGCGTTGACCAGATGCTGGAATTTGCCAAAGACTGGAATCCGGAAATAACCCGATGCGACCTAGTGGAACTCATTGACACTATCATCAGGGAGGCACGCATCAATAAAGATTTAAAAAACGCGACCATCTATTTCAAAGGGCCGGAAGCCTCTCCCTCCTGGGTTGATCCGGTGTTATTCAGTCAGGTACTGGTCAACCTGCTCCACAATGCTGCCGAATCCTTTGATGGCCCCGGAGAGATCAACTGCCTGCTGGAACGCCACGATCGGGAGACCATCATTACGCTCCAGGACAACGGCGCGGGAATGACCCCGGAAGTACTGGCAAAGGTTTTCAAGCCCTTTTTCACCACCAAAATTAAGGGCACCGGCCTGGGGCTGTCAATCTGCCAGAAAATCATTGAAAAACATGGCGGATCCATTACCCTCAGCAGCACTGTAGGGGTCGGCACCAAGGCAGTAATCACCCTTCCGGGAAAAAAACTGCAGATCAGCTGACCCTCCCCCTTCAAGACTGCTCACCCTGACCACCGGCAGCAAAAGGACAGCAACCAGGCGCCGTTTGCCGGCAAACACCAGCGCGTCAACAGAAGCAACATTATTCTTGCCAAGCAATCACCATTGCCACTATAGTGTCAACATCAGGATAAAGCGACTGCTGGCTGCCCTGAAAAGTCAAGACCCGGCTTTCTTTTGATAGATTGCCCATGGTACACTGTATATTTCATTGACGCTGTGCCCAAAGCGCGGTAACGTTGAGCCGAAAAGCAAACAAACAGCGAACCAACGACTCATAACTCCTGTTGATATGCAGCATGCCTGAGCAACCAATCACCATCCCAACAGCTGAAATCATTACCGATCTGCTTATTGACAATTGGGAGTTACGGTGGCAGGTCCTGGATATCTTTCACCAGACCAAATCCCGGGTTAAAAATTTTTCCCAAACCTCCCCCTATCACCGGTCGATCGCCAAGCTCTGCCATCAGATCATCAGCAACCTCCAGAGTGAAAACGACCAAAACCTGCACACCATCACCCTGGCGGTTTATTTCCTGGGCGGCATGGAGCAGGTTTTCAGGCTGCTGAAAAAGCTTGATCTTGAAGCCCCGCCCCTGGCTCACGAGGAGTTCAAAACCCTGCAGGCAAAAATCCTCAAGGGCAACCGGGAACATACTATCTATGACTACTTTCTGCTGCTCTTTGGCACCGGAGATTTTCCCGACAGCGCCCTGAGCCTGAGCATCAGATTTTTTACCTCCGATGAACTGGTCAGCCTTTTTTGTGCCATCTCTTCGCCTGTCCAACAGGCCCTGGCGTTCGATCTACTTATGCAGCGCTACCCCGGCACCAACCTGAACCACGTACTGACGGACAACAACCTGGCACTCCTGACCAGCAACCCCAGACTGCTGCCCCATCTCAAACTTCCCCTGGAACAAGATCTCTTAGCTACAGCAACCGACATGGCCCTGGAGCTCTTCAGACGGCAGCAACACCTTGAAGCGGCGGTGGGTGCCTGCGTGCAGTTGCAGATTACCAGTGCCATTCCTCAGATCAGCGCCCTGGTGAATGATAAGGAGATGCGTCCCATAGCCTTGGCCGCTCTCGGTCGCCTGGGATCAGAGGAATATCTTGGCACCCTGGTGGCGGCCGGCCGGTCATTCTTCAGCAGCAAAAAAACGGAAGCAGCCAACCTCCTGGGTGCCTACCAGGGACAACAGGCTATAGAGTGCCTCAAAAAGCTCGCAAACTCCCGCAACCGAAAAATCAGGGAATATGCCCTTGCCTCCCTGGAGCAAACCGGACATCCTCAGGCACTAAGTGCCATGGTCAGCCGGTTCAGCAGTGCCGCCACCAAGGAAAAAAAGCAGATTCTGGCAATCATCGCCCGAACCCGCTGGCCGAACATCCCCGAATCACAAGGCGAGAGAATTGCCGCCCAGGCTACCGACAGCGCCCTGGCACCGGAGCTATTCCAGGCACTGGAGGCAATAGGGCATGGTGCGCTGCTCCTGGAAACACTGCAAACGTTTCAACAACCGCTCAAAACCGGGCACCAGAAAACCATGTGTCTCTTTCTCGGCCAGTATGCCGCCAAATCGGCGATCAGAAAAGCATTGCTGGCCCACTTGTTCCACCCTGACTGGGGATTTTCCTACCACCTGCTCTGCCGGATGCAAAGTCACCTGACCATCAGGGAGTTTCCCGCCCTCTTTCAGCTGCTCGAACTGCGGGAGTCCCATAAGCCGCTGACCATCAAGGAACGCCTTGAACTCGGTAAAGGCGATGATGAGTTCATCCCGGCCATGTGCCGCTACCTGAACCAGCACCCCCCGATAGCGGAACAGTTGCTTTTCGCCCTTACCAACCACATTTTGACCCGCAAGCCGCCGCTGAAACAGCATGAACTGACAACCATTTTTGCCGGTCAGGAAAAAGGACTGCAGCGGTTGGTTAGTGAATCTCCCTTTGAAATGACTGAAGTTCCACCGGAAAACCTCTATATCCTGCTGCTCTTCTGCCGCTATCTAGATGAAATTACCGTTGACGGCGCCAGTTGTTTTGCGCTAGTAGTGAACCTTACCAGACGCTACAGTGGATTTTTCAGCCAGCATATCTGGTCAATAATTTACGCGATTTTACAGGCGGAACGAACCACTACCGACACCGCCCTCCTGCCTTATCTTGATCAGCTGCTTGAGGTTCTTCGGGGACGCGATGGCGTCATCGAACTGCGAACCATGGCCTTGACCATAAAAAAGCGGATATTTTCCATGTCCCGGGATTTGGTTGTTTTTATCGAGTCCTCACGCTACCGTGATCTGCAAATCTTCAAGGTAGAGAAAATCCATGGGTAAACTGATATCAATCTTTTTCGGCAACGCCTTCATCCTTCCCTACGCCCAGGATGAAGGGAGCAAGAAGGTTGAGGCCATCCAACTCGATGACATCTCGGTGCCCATTGCCCTGAACAACCAATGGACCAATGAAAAAATCTATCCCATTCCGGCAATGATCTGCTTTGACGATGATCGTATCTATTACGGTCATGAGGTCCGCAGCCATAAAAAGTTCTTCTCGCCCAGCACCTTTCTCTACATGAAGCAGTACATGGCCAAAAACCAGCATCTACCCCGCATCCTCGGCGACCAGGAAATCTCCATCTTCCAAGCTGCGGAAACCCTGATGATCAGCATTATTGACCGGATCAACGAATTATACGGGGCTGAAAACATCTCCATGTATGTCTTTCCGGTTCCTCCCAAGGCCTACGATATTTTTGCCCATTGGATTGAACAGTTCTGCTTCCGCACTGGCCTGGTTAATTTTAAGATTGTCGATGGGGGGGTGTGTGCGCTGCTGGCCTACGGCCTCGGCCATGAGTTGGGAACCAACTTCATGTATCTTCTTTTCGGCCCCATGAGTCTTGACCTCTACATCCTCAAGGTCGAGGAAACCAACAGTGAACCACGACTGAAAAGTGTTCTGCTGGGGGGGATGAACAAGAACTATGGCAGCATCGACATCGACAAAACCCTGCAGGAGGAGCTGGCTGACTACCACATAAACCTGCGGCAGACCGGTCAGATTGTCCACCACCTGATTACTCACCCGGTCTACGAAGAAACCTTCAACGATCGCCCCTTGCGCTACACCCAAACCGAACTCCACACCTTGCTGGACGACAAGGGATACGGCCAGGAGCTGAAAAATATCCTCACAGATCTCATCGACCTTGCCTCGGGCATCGGGGTAACCTATGAAAGCGTCCAGTATGTCCTGTGCGCCGGTTCAAGCATCCAGATTCCCTATTACCGCACCATCCTACAGTCATTCTTCGGCAATAAGCTGCTTTTTGACAAAGCCCATAACGCCATCCCGGTGGGAGCTCTGACCTACCTCCAGCGCCAGGACGCCGGCAGCACGATCAGAGCCAATTATGCCCTTCGTAGCCGCACTGCCAAAGGTGAAGGATATAAGTTCGATATTATCATTCCCAAAGGCACCCCCTATCCCACCCACCAAGGGGTGACGACCGTTATTGCCAACAGTTTTTTTGATGGCCAGCATGAAGTATCCCTGGATATCTTCCGCATGGATATCCCCGAATCCACTGATGACCGGGAAATTGTCATGACCGAACATGGCACGCTCCAGGTTGAAGAACACATTCCTGAAGAGCAGAAAGTATTTACCAACGAGGCAAAACCAGAAATCATTAAAATCGATCCCCCAGGGAAAAGCGGTGAGCGACGGCTGGAGATTACCTTTGATGTCAGCATCAACAGGGATCTTCTGATTACCGTCAAGGATTTGCGCCGCAATATGATTACCTGGAAACGCAAGAAATCCATCCGTTTGGAGTAATGCACCATGAGCGAAAAACATCATCGGAAGAAAAGCCAGCCCGACCCTCCGGCAGCTCCTGCCTGTGAAGTGGACACCGTCCACATCAGCATCGGCACGAACGGCGAGATTAATGCCTGGGGCCTGGAGCAGGAATCCGAAGAAACCATCCTCAAACGAACCGGCAACCAGAAGCTTGCCGACCGGCTGCTGAATATGTCCTATACACTTTGCGGATAACGGGGGATAGCTGATGAATTTTCTGGAACATTTAAACGTTATCATGCGCAGCAACCATTCGCTGATCAACGTCGTCACTTATGAGGAGAACCGGTTTATCAACATGATGGCTGAGTCACCGCTGTTCAAGGATAAAAATATCATTCAATGGGATCTTGCCGACGGTTTCAAGGCCATTCAGGGCGATTTGTCACAAATAAAAAAGACTGACCGCCCTGACCCGCTTGTCTGCCTACGGGAAATTGACAAATCAAAGGTGAGCACCATTTTTATTTTGCGCGACTTTCATCACCACTACCGGGAAAGCATTGTCGTCCGAGCACTGCGCAATCTTCACTATGAACTGCAGTTTACAAAGAAAGTCATCATCATCCTGACCCCGGCGGCATCGCTGCCCCTCGAACTGCGTGAAGATGTGCTGCAAATGGAGTTGCCGCTCCCCACCTACGAGGAGATTGAAAAACAGCTTGAATCGATTATTGCCAGCACCTCCCAGCATCGGCCGCCGACCCCCCAATTACGGGAAAAACTGGTTGAGTCCACCCTGGGGCTGTCACTGGAAAACATCAAAACCCTGTTCGCCCAGATTATTATCACCCATAACGTCATCGATGAGCGGGCTATCGAGATCGTTCTCCAGGAAAAACGGAATATTATCCAAAAAGGTGAGATTCTGGAATTTTTTCCGGTGCGCGAGAGCCTCAATGATATCGGCGGCCTGGAAAATTTGAAAAAGTGGCTGCGCAAACGGAGTAAGGTATTCACCCGTAAAGCCAAGGATTACGGCTTGCCGGCCCCCAAAGGAATTCTGATCATCGGCATCCAGGGAACAGGTAAAAGTCTGACTGCCAAGGCGACTGCCGGCCTGTGGAAACTTCCCCTGCTGCGCATGGATCTCGGCAAGGTATTCGGCAGCCTGCTGGGGGAATCGGAGGGCAACCTGCGTAACGCCATCCGCCTGGCAGAAACCATCTCGCCCTGCATCCTCTGGGTTGATGAATTGGAAAAGGCTTTTGCCGGCTCCAGTGGCTCAGCCGGAGACAGCGGCACCTCCGCCCGTATCTTGGGGACCTTCCTCACCTGGATGCAGGAAAAGACCAAACCGGTTTTTATTATTGCCACCGGCAATGATATTACCTTGCTGCCGCCGGAACTGATGCGCAAAGGCCGCTTTGATGAAATCTTTTTCGTTGACCTGCCATCCACCAGTGAACGTGAAGCAATTTTCAAGGTTCACCTTGAAAAGGTTCGACCTGTTATCCGTCAGTTCGATTTGGAAGAGCTGGCAGGTGCGACAGATAAGTACAGCGGCGCTGAAATTGAACAGATTATTTATGACGCTATGTTCACCGCTTTTGATGACAACCAGCGGGAATTCACCGCCGATGACATTAAAGCCAGCATTCAGGAAATTATTCCCATTTCCCGGTTTATGAAGGAAAGGATTGAGGGCCTGCGTCAATGGGCGGTTTCCCGGACCCGCAAGGCCAACAGCGAATAAACCATAATGGGGAAGAAGCCGCCCCCCTACGAATGACTGCCAAAGAGCACAAGGAGGTAGCAATGTCTCATTTCACCAAGGTAGAAACAAAAATCACCGAACTGCTTTTTCTCAAGAAAGCCATCGCTGACATGGATCTCGCTTATCAGGAAGGCGATTTGAAAGCCAAAGGATGGCTGTGGAAAAAAGCCAAAGCCGACCTGCTGATTCCCACGAAAAGCGGCTACGATATCGGCTTTAAATTCAACGGTTCTTCCTACGACGTGGTCGCCGACTGGGATTCCATCAACGATGTTTCCCAGGACACCTTTATTAACGAACTGAATCAGCGCTATGCCTACAATGTCGTTTCCGATACCATGGCCCAGCAGGGTTTTACCATCGCTGAGGAAAAAACCGAAGACGGCACCATAAAGATGACCATGCGTAAGGCATCCTGATAAGAGAAACGATAGACATCCTATGGACGGAGATGATCATGGAAGAGATACAGATTGAAATTGACCAGCATGGCAAGGTCCAGATAGAGGTTTCCGGGGTTGAGGGAGGAAAGTGCCTTGACTTAACCAAGACCATGGAACAGCTGCTCGGGGGGGAAATCAGTCAGCGTGAATTTACCCGGGAATACTATATTCAGAATCCCCTTACCCAGGAAGAAAAGGTCTCCGGCTAAAAACAACTATATTTTTCTTGACATCTGCCGATAATACGGTATATTCTTCTCATATGGTGCGGTAAAGGTTGATGGACGATTGTTCTACCATGCACCAGTATTCACAAAGCGGTGGGAAACCCGGGGGAAATCATGTCATACCAGAATTACATGTCAGCTTATGCCGGCTACGCAGGTGATAGCAAGCCCTCCGCCATGGAGATCGTTCAGAGCATCAGTTTTTTGACCAAGCTTGGAGCGTTGTGCCTGCTGACCGGAAAAATTTTCATGGTAGTTGCCATCGCCGCTGTGTTTATTCCGGCATTGAATGCCTACGCCATCCCCTGCACCATCATCTGGGGAACGCTGGTGTCAACAACGATTATTCTGTGTTCCGTTGATCACTATACCAAAAAACACAAAGCTGAGCTGGCAGCCGAAACCGACCCTACGATTGCCGCCTTGAATGCTCTCCAGTACAGCTACACCCCACAAGAACTGGACCACGACAAAACAGACCGTCAGCGGGTTGCTGCTTAAAATAACACCGCTCCACCGACAATAACAAAAAGGGAAGCCTTCACCAGGCTTCCCTTTTTTATGTCATTTTTACTTCTAAAACAGATAAAAACTCATAATACAATATAACTCATAGTTAATATTCAATAAAAAAAAATTTTATAACACAGTTTTCACCTTGACTTTTAAAGTGAATATAGCTTAATTCACATTAAGCGATCCTCAATGAACAATGGGTCATAACTTGTTAAATACTTAACAAGTTTAAAAAAAAACAACAAATTATTAGATGCAAGAAAGTGTTTCCATCAAGGGAGGTCGCCATGAAAGGAATGATGCCCGTAAGGGGGTACGCCAGGCAGGAAACAAGCAACCACGAAACCGATTTCAAAGATCTCCTTAAAAGCATTTCCCCCCTCACCAAGATCGGCGCAGTCTGCTTCGTCATCGGCAAGTTGACGGGCGTTCTGGCCATACCGGCAGTTTTCATCCCATCCTTGAATGCCTTTGCCATTCCCCTGATTATCTGCTGGGGTACTTTAATCCTGGCCACTATTGTCATCTGTTCGGTGGATCATTTCGTTGTCAAGAAACGACAACTGGGAAGCGAACAGGCAAAAGCCGAGGAGGTGCAGAGCTGGCTTGCCGACCACCCGGAACTCCGGGAGCAGATTCTGGCTGAGCTGCAGCAGGCAGCCCAGAGCGACACCCCAGAAAACGATAAAGTCATCAGCATGTCTTCCTACCGCTAAACCTTTCACAAACCATAAAAAAGGGCGGCATGATGATGCCGCCCTTTTTTATGGTTGTCTCATTGCAGCGATGACGCAGCAATAGAACACCGCCATCTCATAACTCAATCAGCCAAGCTGGGTTGCCAGCGCCCGGCCATAATCCTGACAAGCTTTGATAATTTCAGGGTCATCAGCCTGCAGTTTAGCCTCCAGGGCATTAAAGGAACCGAGATTGATAAGGTTCATTTTCAAAACATACTCCATCGTATCAGCAATAACCTTTGGTGCGTCGCCGGAATGGGTATAAGCACCAAAGGCTCCCGCTGCTTTGCCGGCCAAGCCGGTCTTTTCTGCCAAGAACAGAAAGGTTTTAAAATTCTGGGTCATATCCCGGTGATAGGTGGGACAGCCAAACATATAGCCATCGTAGCCCTGTAGATCTTCCTCACTTTTTACCGCACTGACTTTTTTCAATTCGACTTCACAGCCACCGATGCGAACCCCTTCTGCAATATAGTTGGCCATTTTTTCCGTATTGCCCGTCCGACTGAAATACACGATAAGGACCTTTTTCATTTTTTCTCCTCTCCGTCTGGGATAGCGTCATTGTTGCGACAGCGCCATTATTCAGGCTTCCACACTTTCCAAACATTGCCCACAAGATCCGGTCCCGGCTTCAGCACCGGCTTGCCGGGCGTCCAGCCTGAGGGGCATACTTCGCTGCCACCGGTTTTGCGTACATGCTGAAAAGCCTTCACTTGCCTCAGGGTTTCTTCCACACTGCGGCCGACCGGCGGCGTCAGCACTTCCATCGCCTGGACAACGCCATCAGGGTCGATGAGAAAGCGACCCCTGACATCGACCCCGGCACCTTCATCGTAGACACCGTAGATTCTTCCCAGATTGCCACCTGCATCAGAAAGCATGGGAAAGGGCACACCGCCGTCGATCATTTTACCCAGTTCGCCTTCCTGCCACATCTTATGAACAAAAACGCTGTCAACACTGACGGACATAACTTCAACATCCAGTTCCTTGAATTCCTTATACTGTGCGGCGACCGCCGTCAATTCCGTCGGTCAGACAAACGTATAGTCGCCGGGATAAAAGCAGATGAGGACCCATTTGCCAAGATAATCGGCCAGCTTAACCTGACCGAAATCGCCATTCATAAATGCCGGAGCGGTGAAATCAGGGGCTTTCTGGCCAATCTTTACTGCGGTCATATCCTTCTCCTTCTTGATCTGATCATTAGTTTCGGTTGCTTGCTTTTCTTCCGGCTCCCCCACAACGGTACCGGTTCCTGCGGCGCACCCTATACCTTTCTTCTTCTCTGCCATCGGCAAACCCCTCCTTCCGCCAACTACTGCAATGAACTCAGTTTGGCATCAATGTTCATTGAAAGAACTGGTGAGAAAATTGCCAGCTAAAAAAACGTTCCGTTGCCAAAAGAAATAACCAGGCCTAAGCCAGCAACCACCAGAAACCAGACAACCATCAGGGCCATCACCAGTGAACCAAATTTTTCCAACATTTCTACCCCTCCTCCACTGACAATGTCCCCCGACCAAGCTTGAAAGCAATAATGATCGGGTAGGCGATAACGATCAGACCCATAACAAAGGTCACCAGAAACAACGCCGTACTGCCCAGGTCAAGGCTGACCGGATACGTATAGATCGAATAGTCATGACGACCAAGATAGTTCATCCGCAGGACTTCACGGGCGGTGGACATTCCCAGCACCGCCACCAGGGAAACCAATCCCAGGGGGACTGCATAACGATCAGGGTTCTGTTCGGCCATCATCAGGACAACCAGCACCAGGGTACCCAGAGCGGCACCTACCAGAAATAGAGGATTAAGATAGAAGCTGAACTGCAGCGGCACACTGAACAGCCACCAGAAACCGATAACAACCTGGACCATGGCGGCAATCTTGGCCAGCCGGGCGCCGGACCTGCCGACCCAATCAAGATATCCCTGATCAATATCGGTGCGCGGCCGGAAATACCAGGCGTACAGCATCATATAGATGCCGATATTGATGAAAGCCGGCACCATAAAATGGAGAAAACGGCCATGCTCGAAAGCGTACATCCCGGTACCCAGGGTTTTCAGGCTGTCATTGACAATGTACCAAGCCTTCCACTGTTCAGGCAGTAGCTGCTGCATGGCAAAAACACTCATGATCCCGCCGGCAAAAACAACCATGATCAGAGCAGCAATGCCGAAGAAGCCAAATCCAGCCGGGTTTTTCTGCCGTTTCAAATAAAAAACATAGCAGGACAGAAAACCAAGAATAATAATCAGCAGAAAAGCCATCGCCCACCAGGCTGAAAGGGTATTGGCAACATACCAGAAGGGATCATAGATCACCTGGACGAACAGCAGCGGCGCGACCCCCAGAACAATCGCCAGAGACAGATTGACGGTGCTCGCCCGGGCCAGTCCTTTTGAAAGCCGCTGGCCGTATTCCCCGCCTTTAAAGTGGTGATACACCGCCATAAAAATACCGCCGACCACCAAGTTTACCACCACGATATGCAGGGCAAAGGTTAAAACCATCAGCCCCTGAAACAACCACGGGAAAAAGGGTACGCCCATGGGGTCACGTAAATTTATTAATGCACTCTGCAGATCCATTATCACAACCTCCGATAATTTCTTTAAAATATCCTTAACACACCGGCCGCTTCTTATCCTACTGATCTCCGCTGACTACCCACCGGGGATCAACCTCCTCACCCACCAGCGTCGCCATAAAGGCGCTGGCTGCCCGGCGCTCCACATCACTACCGGCAAAGGCCGGCATATAGGGATAGTCGCCCAGTGATTCGAGGAAAGAGTAAAGGTCTTCAGCTGCCGTGGTGCCCATGGCGGCAACCAGCTTCGGCAGGGAGCTGCGCCCGTCGACTTCCATCGTATGACAGATGACGCACTGCAGCTTGGTGATTGTCTCGCCGGCTTTCAGGTAGTTTTCGGCGGTAATCTGGCGCCAGCCATCGGGAATAAAATAATAGTCAGCCAGCATCCCCGTTTCGCTGAACCGGTCAACTTCCGAGGATATACCCTTGGCCTCCAGGTCATGGGCAATCACCTGGTTGCTGTACATGTAGCCGGGAATCAGGTAGGGACGCCGGCCAATTTCCCGCACACTTTCACCGCCACCAATGCCCACAAAGATCACCAGCGTCATACCGATGGTTACCAGCGGTTTGGCAATTCCGGTTACTCCCAGCAGCAGGACAGCGAAATAGATCCCGGTAATGGCGGCAACCGCCAGGGAAATGGTAAACATGGTTTTAGCATAGGCAAAGGCAGCAATGATATCCATCGTCCGTGCCGGCAGCTTGGCATAATACCAGAAACCGAACAGCGCCGCCCCGGCCAATCCGGCCAACCCCCAGATACCGGCGGTTTTAATGACCGTTTTCTTGGTCTCCTGGTCTTTGAGAAAGCTGGCCACGACGGCAGCATAGGCACCGGCAATGGCAAACATCATCGAAGTGCGGAAAAACAGCTGCGGCCAGTAGGTAGGATTAAAGAAACCATCAAAAAAACCGCCCGTTTCAACCCATTTTCCCGGAGTCATCATAAACGCCAGAATGCCGGTGATAATCACCATGCTGATCCAGGCGGCCATGGCATAAATCAGGCCGATACGCAGATGGGCCTTCTGGGAAATTTTACCGAAAGTGTAGTAATAGACATAGATGGAAACAATCTCGATAATAAAAAATACCCATTCGGTCGCCCAGCCCCAGACATAATTATGAATCAGACTGGAAATGGCCCGTGGGCTGATAATCGTGCTGGCAAACCAGATGCCCACTCCGGTGAGCGAACCGGTAACAAAGCAGAAAACCAGTACCAGCAGGGTAAACTTCTTGATAAATTCCAGCAGCGCCGGCCGGTCTTCCTTATAGGCTTTGCGTTCCAACAAGTAGGTCATCCAGAACCCACCGGTCGCCAGATGACAGGGGAGAATATGAAAAGTCGCAATCAAGGCGATAATCATCCCTCCGCCGATCCCAGGAAATTCAAAAATCGGATACATCGATCATGTCCCCCTTTCTAAAACAAAGATAACCAGAAAAAAGTATAAGGCAAGAAAAAATCCAACCATCTCCCATGCAAGAGAGACAATGCTGCGACAAACAATAACTAAACTATCAGAATATCTTTTGTCAAGATTTATTTCATGCAAAGACCAACAAAATCAACCGCTTACCCAACTGAAACACTCAGGTAAACAGTTTACCGTGGGCAGCCAGCTCTTCCAGGGCCGGGCGATCTGCAATAATAATCCGGGGGCCGTCGATCTGGAGCAAACCAAGGCTGCTCATTTTGGCAAGAATCCGGGAAAGGGTTTCAGGAATGGTTCCCAGCAGACCTGCCAGCTGACTTTTAGTAATTTCCAGCTCCAGCTGCTGGGCATTATTGTGACGTTTACTGAGGAATAACAGGTAGGCGGCCAGTCGGCCGGGCACTTCTTTAAGGGACAGGTCGTCAATCATCTGGGTAAACTGCCGCAGCCTTCGGGAAAGCACCGCCAGCATATTGAGGGCCAGCTGGGGGTGTCGTTCAATAAGGCCGATAAAGGCTTGGCGGGGAAAAAACAACACACTGCTTCTTTCTAGGGCAATAGCGTTGGCCGGGAAACTCTGGCCGGCAAACACCGGCACCTCACCGAAAGGCTCACCGGCGCCAAAGATATGAAGTATCTGCTCTTTGCCATCCAACGATGCTTTATATATCTTGACCCGGCCGCTTTCCACCAGGTAAAACCCATTGCCCTCATCCCCTTCGGCAAAGAGCAGTTGTCCTTTTGCACAGGAACGCACGGTACAGATGCCGGCCAGTTCATCCAGGTAGTGATCCGGCAGACCGGCAAAGATCGGCGATGAGGCAATGTGCTTCTTTACAGCCATAGGGTCTCCAACAACACCAGCTGCAGCATATCAGGCAGCTGGATCATCAAGGCGATAACCGACCCCGGTTACCGTCACAATAAGTTCGGGATTCTCGGGATTTTGTTCCAACTTCTGTCGTAGATGTTGGATGTGCACATCAATGGTCCGACTCCAGGAATACAACTTTTTCTGCCCCCACAAGGCATGCCGCAGATCATCTCGGGAGACCACCTGTCCGGCATGGCTGGTCAGAAAACAGAGCAGGTCAAATTCTTTTCTGGTCAGGGCAATCAGCTGGCCTGCCAACCACGCCTGGCGGGAGGACCGGTCAATTGTCAGTTTTCCGCAACGAACACATTCCCGATGGTTATCCTGTGCACGGCTGGCTTCGCGCCGCAGACAGGCTTTGATCCTGGCTTCCAGCTCCAAAAAAGCAAAGGGCTTCACCAGATAATCATCAGCGCCGCACTCAAAGCCAACCACTTTATCAGCCACCGAATCCCTGGCCGTCAGCATGATAATCGGCATATCGTAACCAGCAGCCTTAATTTTCCGACACAGCTGCAAGCCGTCAAGATCAGGGAGGTTCAAATCAAGGATGACCAAATCCGGTGTTTGACGATCCATCTCCACTAAGGTTTCCTGCGCACTCCCAGCCGCTGTTACGGAAAAACCGGCCAGAATCAGGTTGCCCTGCAGCACGGCAACAATGTCAGGGTCATCATCAATCAGCATGATTGATTGTTTCGTCATCCACCACTCCTGGCGCTGCGACTCCCGGTCATCACCCGCCCACCCAGGGGCAGGACAACCGTAAATCTGGTTTCGCCATCCCCTGAACGGGCCTCCAGGCGACCGCCGTGGGCTTCCACCAGCCCCTTGGCAATCGCCAGACCAAGCCCGGCGCTCCTTTTCGAGCCACACCGGGGTTGGCTTTTGTAGCGGGCAAAAAGAGTTGGCAGCTCAGCAGCAGGAATGGCCTCTCCCTGGTTGACCACCGCAACCTCCACCTGCTCACCGGCAACCGTCGTCATTACCAGAGAAACCGTCCCGCCCACCGGGGAGAATTTCACGGCATTATGGAGGAGATTGAGAAACACCTGGTTTATCCGTCGATAATCAAGAGGAACAATGACCTCCTGCAGTTCATCGCTGGAAAGGGTCACCCCTTTATCCCGGGCTGTTGCCTCAAAGAGCAGCACCACTTCCGCCAGCAGTTCCTTGATATTGACCTGCTCAATATCAAGGTCAACTTTTTTCAGCTCTATCCGGGCCAGATCAATGAGATTATTGACCATCAAAATCAGGTTGCTGATATTTTTATCCAACAGTTGCAGAAAAGCAACATGCTCGCGCTCAGTGACCGTTTTCAAGAGATAATCCACCCCTCCCCTGATGGTGGTCAGCGGGGTGCGCAACTCGTGCGAAACCGTAGCCAGAAAATCGGTTTTACGTTCATCCTGGATCCGCAACCGACGATTTGCCTTCTCCAGCTCCAGGTTCGCCTGCCTCAGGGCTGTCGTCGCCCGGACTATTTTCCCCTCCATCGCCGCCCGGCTCTCCCGCACCGTCTCCGTCAGCTGGGAAAAGCTGCGCTCCAGATCACCGATTTCATCTTGCCTGGCTGAAACCGGCACCTGATAGTCGACATCAACCTCAAAACGACGAATACGGCGACGCAGCATTTTGAGAGGCCTGACGGCCAACAGGTGGTTAATGGAAAAAAGCGCCAGGACAGCTACCATGACAATAACGCCGGCAGCGGCAAAAAAAGAATATTTCAGGGCTACCAGCCGCGCTTCAACCTCATGATCAGGAATGATGATGCTGACACACCCCCTGAGGGTGCCCAGTTCATAGCCCCGATACTGGTGGCAGGAAAGACAGGCTGATTCAATATAGAGGGGTGCTATGAGGCGAAACACCTGCTGGCCATCCAGCTCCTGCCGCACGATATATTCCCTGGCCTTCCGCTGGCGAAAAAGATCGAGGGCCAGACGCTCCGTACCATCGGGAGCATTATCCGGGTTGATCAGCTGGGTGCTGGTAAGACGGAAGCTGTACAGTCCCATGCGACTGGCATACTCGGACAACTCGCGGGTAACCATGGCCGGGTTGCGGAGCAGGTATTCTTTATGGGTTTTGGAATCCGCAATACCCCCCTCCTCAAGGTAGGGGTTTGCCTCCAACCCGGCTTTTTTCTCCACATAGACACCACCCATATCCGCCAGCCAGCTGCGGGTCAACAGCACCTGCTGGCAGAGTATCCGGGCCTGCTTATCTACCTGGCTGACAATAAAGTTTTTTTCCAACTGGTAAAAATAGACAAAGATGCCGGCCATCACCACGGTCAGCAAGCTGGCAATCCCGCAGAAATACTTGAAACTCAACCGGCTAACAAACTTTTTTAACCGTTGCAAGGGTAGACGACCTCATGGAGAAGCGCCTTGCTCCTAGGAACAAAAACAAGGTGGCATCCGCAGGAAAGATGAAAATGAGCATTGAACAAAGTACTAACAAATTCCCTCTTCACCGTCAAGCTGCCGGCATCACCATGACAGAAATCAATACCCGCTACGCCGCCATGGAGCCATCATGCTTCCTGAAAGCAAACCAGCACAAACAGTCCGGAGAGCATGTTCACGGCCAATTTTTACCAAAAGTTTACACCCTTTTACCCCCTTTTTACCTCCCGGCCAACTATAGTGCCGATAGAGGACCATCAAATACGCTCATGGCAACGTAAGGCAAAGCTGACAGTTGACAACCAAAACCACTAAGATAAAGGAGGTGACATGTATGGTTGACAAGAAAGACAAGGCCGGTGACGAGCTGAGCCGCCGGGATTTTCTGGCAAACACGGCCATGACTCTCGGATTGGCAGCCAGCCTTGGTACCGGCGTAGTCTACAGCGTCAAGTACCTGGTGCCGGCAAAAAAGAAGGCCACCTTTATCGATGTACTGATCGGCAATCTGAAAGAGCTGCCGTCCGGAACAGCCAAAGAGTTCATTGACGGTCAGGGAAAAAAGGCACTGCTGATCAACAACGGCCAGGAAATCAAGGCATTCTCCAAAATCTGCACACACCTTGGCTGTGAGGTTGACTGGCATGGGGAAAAAAAGCAATTCTACTGTCCCTGCCACGAAGGGTTTTTCGACGCCAACGGCAACGTGCTCGCCGGGCCACCCCCACGCCCCTTGGACGAATATAAAGTAACCGTTAAAGGCGAAAACATTTTTGTCGCCCTGAAAGAGGTGTAATGATGGAAGAAGTGAAAAAAGAAACCGGTTGGATAGACAAGTCCCTGCCGGTTGACTGGGGAAAGGTCAAGGAGGAAGCCATCGGTGAAATTCTGCCCCAGCACATGAAGCTGTGGTGGTATTGCCTCGGTGGCGTCCCGGCCCTGATGTTTCTCCTGCTGATGGTCACCGGCATCATGCTGGCCTTCCACTACGTTCCCCACCCGGACAAGGCCTATGAAAGCGTCGCCCACATAACCCATGACATTCCCTATGGCTGGTGGATACGATCCCTGCATCGCTGGGGGGCCGAAATCATGGTGGTCACCGTTTCCCTCCATGCCATCCGGGTCTTCGCCACCGGCGCCTACCGGCACCCCCGGGAAGTCTGCTGGATCAGCGGCACCCTGCTCCTGTTGTTGACCTTTGGCCTCGGGTTCACCGGCTACTCTCTGGTCTACACCCAGCAGTCCTACTGGGCGATGACCATCGGCACCAGCATTGCCGCCAAAACTCCGGTTATCGGCCCTTTCATTGCCCGCTTCATGCTCGGTGGCGAAGCTATCGGCCCCCACACCCTGAACCGTTTTTTTGTCCTCCATGCGGCAATTCTACCAGTGGTGCTGTTCCTGCTGATTATCGTGCATATTATTGTCATCCGTCTGCACGGGGTGGCGGAACATGTGGTTGGTATGCAGCGTGAAATCGTTCGGGGACTCTCCCGGGGCGATGAATAAATTGAAAAAGGAGGTCACCAAGCCCATGAATGCACCCCAGACACCTACGAAACCGGAAGGATATAAATTTTTTCCCGATCATGTTTTAACCGAAATCAATATCGGCATCTTCATCCTTTTTCTCTGCACGATCCTGGCCATTGTTCTGCCGGCGGAGATGACCGAAAAAGCCAATCCGCTGGTCACACCGGAACACATCAAACCGGAATGGTATTTCTTTCCCATGTACAAGTGGATCAAGCTAACCCCGGAAGCAGTGGGAATCTTTTTCCCCATGGTGGTCGTCGGCATCTTCATCTTCTGGCCTTTTATCGACAGCTGGATTGCCAAAATCACCAACAGCAAAATTCTGCCGGTGATTATCGGCATTATCGGCATGGTTATGGTCACCTCCCTGATGATCATCGAAGCTATACCCTGAGACACACGAACCGGCAATTGCCGTAACTACCTCTATAAAGGAGAATGAGACCATGGATGTAAAAGCAAAAAAATGGCTGGTCTTTGTCATGTGCATCTTCTTTTTGGCCGCCCTTTTTCTGGTGGCCCGGCATGAATCAGATCGCTTCGCCAGCAAGATGGGACTGGAAAGCCATAAAGTTCATGTCAGCGATGCCAGCAAGCCCTGTTTGGAATGTCACAAGCGAAAAGGGGTTGCGCCCAAAATGATCGAACAGTGGGAAGGCAGCATGCACGCCGCCAAGGGCATCGACTGCACCCAGTGCCATACGGCGGAAAAAGACGATTTTGATGCCTTCACCTGTCCGGATTCCAATATCCTGGTGGCAGCATTCCCGACGCCCAAGGACTGCGCCAAGTGCCACAAAGAGGAAGTCCAGGAGTTCACCGAAAGCAAGCACGCCTTTCCCTTCTGGCTCTACGCCAACGCCGACCGGGCGGTTTTCGAGCCGATCATCGGCACCAAACACGGCTGTGAAGAATGCCATCAGATTACCAATCTGTGGCCCGACGGCAGCGTCGGCGAATGCGACGCCTGCCATCCAAAACACAGCTTCAGCCTGGCGGTAGCCCGGCAGCCTGAAACCTGCGGCGAATGTCACATTGGTCCCGACCATCCCCATATTGAGCTGTATCTAGAATCAAAACATGGCAACATCTTCAAAGCCAATCAAGCGAAAATCAACCTTGACTACCACAGCAGCGATGAAAAACCCATCCCCCATGAAGTTCCGGTCTGCACCACCTGCCACATGGATGCGGTTCCCGGCGTTAAAGCAAGCCACAACGTCAGCGCCCGCCTAGCCTGGGAATCCCAGGCCCCCTGGAGCTTCCGCACCGTCTGGTTCGAGGAGAAACTCGGCGACTGGCAGGCAAAACGCAAACGGATGGCAGCTGTCTGCCTCAACTGCCATGGCAGAAGCTTTGTCGACCTGTATATGCTCAACGCTGATTTAACCAATTTGCAATACAACGAGATTCGCCGGGCCTTTGTCTACTGGAACAAAAAATACACCGCCAGCGGCATTGTTGATCGCATCCAGCTAGGTGACAAATTCTATTCCAATCCGGTTATCAACGGCTGGGATGAAAAACCCGAGCATCTCATGTACGATTCCTGGCATCATGAGGGCCGCCGGTTCCGCCATGGCGCCGAAATGATGGGTGCTGACTATACCAACTGGCACGGTGTCTGGGAACTCCAGCACAACCTGATGGAGATGATCGAATACGGCGCCGAACACGGTGATGAAGAAGCTAAAAAAATTGCTGACAGCAACAGTCCCACCAAGTTCATGACCTATAAGATCTATGATATCCCCGGCAACGAATGGGGCATCGGTACCGAGAAAAACCGCCTGCCGGTACTCTATAAAATCATTCCGGATTACTGGGAAAAGGTCAAGGCCAACGTTGAAGCAGCGGTAAAACAGGGGCTGCTTTCCCAGGAGCAGTGGGATATCTGGCTGGAACGATACAACAATCGCGACCATTACCTGGGCACCCAATATCCTCCTCATCCGATCCACGAAGAATATCTGGAACGCTTCCAGTATGACATGAAAACAATGAACGAGCAGGTTATCAAGCTTGATCTGCCTGCGGCAGCCCCGTTCAATGATGTCCAATAACCGTTACCGGCCGGCGGCCCGTTGCCGCCGGCCGGGCATCATCCCCTGGAGGTTCTCATGAAAAAATTGCTTTTCATCATGGCACTCGGAACGGCCACGTTGTTTCTGCTGGCATACCCAAAAACCGGCGTTCTGGCTGCCGACAATCAACATCAGCAGCTCTTCGAGAGCAAATGCAGCAAATGTCATGCACTTGACCGGGTCAAAAATGCCCACCAGACCAAAGCGCAGCTGAGTGAAACTATCAAGCGGATGGCGAAAAAGCAAGGCGCTGATATTTCAGCAGAAGACCTTGAAGCGCTGGATGAGTATATCCTAACCCTGGACCTTGATACCGGTTCCTGATATAGCATGGCGGCGGGAAGAAGATGGCAGCTGCTTCTTCCCGCCTTTGCACCTTTGATTGTCAAACAGGATCGTATACCAATGATGAGAAAACCGCTTAACCTGATCATACCCTTTACCCTGGTTGTTGTTTTAACCGTGGCACTCATGCTTCCCGGCATATCCCTGTCTGCAGATGAGCAAACTCTGGCCACCATTGACAGCCAGATCATTACCGGCAGCACTTTTGAAGCATACCTCGAGCTTTTCAAAGGCAATCCCCGATACCAACCAGGCACCCGGGAAGCCAAGGAAAAACTGCTGCAGCACCTGATCAATCGCACCATCCTGTTGCAGTATGCCGAAGAGAACGGTTATGCGGACCTGGAGGAACTCAGCAAACACCAGCACCTGAGCAGGGAGGAAAAAGAAACCCTCATCCTCCGGCGGCTGCTCACCGACCTGGTTTCAAGCCAGGTTGCCATCTCTCAGACGGATATTGACCGGTACCTGCAAAACCACCCACAGCTCACCCGCACCCATGCTGAAGAAAATATAGCCGCTGAAAAACAGCAGGAGATTTTTCACCAACTCATGAACAAGCTGAAAAAGAAGCACACCATTACCATCTACCAGGAAAACCTGTAATACAAAATTTTTTGGCAATAATCCTTTATCGTAAAAAGTGCTTTCCGGACTGTCTTATAGCAGGCACTTGACAATTATACATTATGCAATACGCAAAGAGTCGATGGAAACCCACTGTCGAGCGTACACCTCCTTCACCTCATGACCACTACAAAAAGGGAGGAACCCACCATGGCTAGGAAAACCATCACCAGAAGAACGTTTTTAGGCACCATGGCCGCCGGCGCTGCAGCCACCACCCTTCTCCCTTCCCTGGTTGCCTGCAACAGCAGGCTGAAAAGAGGAGAATTCGTCGGCAGGCGACTCCACACCGCCGGCGAAGAAGCCTACCGTCAAGCCTTCGTTTTCGATAAAACAGTCAGAACAAGCTGCGCCGGCAACTGTACCCAAGCCTGTGGCTGGAACGCTTTTGTCAAGGGTGATAAGTATATCGTTGCCAGCGAACCGGCCGGCGATTACGACCGCTTCGACCCGGTTCTGGGCACCCAGTACAATCCCCGGGGTTGCATGCGGGGAGCCAGCTACCTGAAATATATCAACAGCCCGGTACGCCTGAAACACCCGCTGATCCGGGTCGGCAGACGGGGTGAAGGAAAATTCCGCCGGGCCACGTGGGACGAGGCCATGAACCTGATCACCACCAGGATGACCAACATCGTCCGCCGGGATGGCTCCGACGCCATCGCCTTTTTCTGCCCGATCCCCTCGTTCAACTATGTGTCAGCCGGAGCCGGTTACCGGCTCTGCAAACTGATGGGAGCTGCCGGACCATTAAGTTTCTATGACTGGTATTGTGATTTGCCCCCCGGTGAGCCCATGACCTGGGCTTTCCAGACCGACGAGTGTGAAGAAGCCGACTGGATCAATGCTAAACTCTTGATTTTTTGGGGTGCCAATGTCGCTGAGTCGCGGCTGGCAGCCGCCCACCTGCTGCCTGAATCCCGCTACCGGGGCGCTAAAGTGGTGGGCATTTTCACCGATTATAATGCCACTGCCCGGATGGCGGATCAATTCATCTCGCCAAAACCAGGTACTGATGCCGCCATGATCATGGGCCTGATCAAGATTTTACTGGATAACCAGTGGTATGATGAGGAGTATACCAAGACCTTCACCGACCTCCCTTTGCTGATCAGAAGCGACAACAAAAAGTTCCTCCGGGAAACCGACATGGTGCCCGGCGGCAGCCCTTTCAAACTCTATCTCTGGGACCGGAAAAGCAACTGGCCGGCCTTGGCGCCGGGCACCATGGGCGACCAGCGGGACACCCTTGACCTGGCGGCCTGCAATCTTGATCCCCTCCTTGACTTTTCCGGCCGGGTGACGCTGAACAATGGTCAGGGGATTGCAATCCAGACCGTATTCAACCGTCTGCGCGAGGAAGTTAAAAGCTACACGCCGCAAAAAGTAACGGCGATCACCAGCGTCGGGGGCCAAACTCTGAAAAAGCTGGCTTATGACCTGCATACCATGAAACCGGCGATGATTGTTGAAGGAGGCGGCACAAACCACTGGTTCCACAACGACATCAACAATCGCGCCATGATTCTCCTGATGGCCCTGACCGGTAATATTGGCAAAAGCGGCAGCGGTTTCAACCAGTACACCGGTCAGTATAAGGTCTGGCTCAGCGGCTTGGGTGCCTACGGCATGATCGCCAAAGCCCGGCCGCAGAACGGCACCCTTTTCGTCTGGTCCCACTACGACGCCCAACTCTGGCAGTTGGGAAAAACCTTTCCGGAGCTGGTTGCCGCCATCGAAAAAGGCAGCCTCACCACACTGCCCAACGGCGTTCCGGTCAGCGCCGACCCGCAAGCCGGCTGGGCCTATAATTACTACCTGCTGATTCAATCCCTGGCCAACAAATGGATGCCGGTTTATCCCAAGCCGCCCAAAAGACCCAAGGCGATGGTCATCTGGCGGGCCAATTTTCTCAACCAGGGCAAAAGCGGGCACCGCACCAAAGAGTGGTTTGCCGACGAGCAGCTGCTGGAATTGGTGGTCACCATTGATTTTCGCGTCACCTCCACCGGCATGTATGCCGATGTTATCCTGCCGGCGGCCACTTGGTATGAAAAATTCGATATTGAAACCACCCCCATGCACCCTTATCTCCAGGCCCAGAGTGCCTGTATCAAACCCCTGTATGAAGCCCGGACCGATTTTGACATTTTCAAAGACTTGGCCAAACGACTCCAGGATGAGGCGAAAGAACTGGTGGCAGGCGGTCAGTGGAACGGCACCTGGGATGACCGGGAGAAAAAACAGATCATCGATTTCACCACCCTGTATGATACCTTCACCGCTGGCGGCACGCTGGACAGCGATGTCCAAGCGGCAAAATTCATCCTCGAAAAAAGCCCGATGATCTATCCCAACCCGGATGAATATCGACAAAACAAGGCTGCTTTCGCCCCCGAGATGCAAAAACTGATTGAAGAAAAACTCTTTGCCGGTAATATTTCCGGCTACCTTGACGGCATCATCGAGCTGATCAAAGAGGCCCCCGTACCCTTTCCGGCGGCCCAATACAAACGGCCGCTGGTGCCGTTCGCCGAAAATGTCGCACAGAAACTGCCCTGGCCGGGCGGCGGCACACTGGCTGCGGAAAAGGTCGCCATCGCCCCCGGCATTACCATGCCCAAGCTCTACGCAAAAAAATTCCTCGGCATGATTGCCCCCAAAACCCTCACCGGCCGCCAGCAGTTCTACATCGACCACTCCACGTTCCTAACCTCAAATAATGAACTGCCCATCTATCAGGAACCTGAGTATGATCTGCTGCCGGACGGCAAGACTCGGGCACCACTGAAATTCAATTCCCCGCACGGCCGCTGGGGAACCCACTCCACCTTCAGGGATATTGACGTGCTGCTCCGCCTGCAGCGTGGCGAGGTGATCATCATGATGGCCGCCACCGATGCCCGGCAGCGCCGCATTACGGATGGTGATGTGGTCAAGGTTTTCAACCAGTACGGTGAAATGGTCTGTAAGGTGAAGGTTTCTCCGGGCATTCGCAGCGGGGAGGTCCGGGTCGAAAACGGCGGTGAGATGTTCAACTGCCGGGCAGGATGGTTCAACCTCCTTACTCCGATCCGCCCCAAACCGACCCAGGCGGCCAAGTATCCAGAAGAACCCGATGCCCCATACCATCATTTGAAATACGGCTGGAACCTCTGGGGCGTTACCGGCAACGAATGTGACACCTCGGTTGAAGTGACAAAGATTTGAAAACGAATCATCTTCAACCTTCAGCCAACTATCTGACAAGGAGGATGCCATGTGGGGAATGGTTATTGATCTCAATAAATGTCTGGGCTGCCAGTCCTGCACCGTCGCCTGCAAAATGTTGTGGAGTGACCGGAGCGGCGCCGATCACATGTGGTTTACCATCGTTGAAACCAGACCGGGCAGCGGCTATCCAAGCAACTGGGAAGAAAAATCCATCAAAAGACTACCCATGGCCAACAGTGATTATGAAACAGTACCCACCTTCGACTACCAGAAACTGCAGAACAACCCCGGCAAAGGGATGCCCAAAGTTCTTGCCGACCTGAAAAGCGGCCCCAACTGGGATGAAGACATCGGCCAGGGAACAACTGTCAATGATGCCTGGTTTTACTACCTGCCGATCAACTGCATGCACTGCCAGGAGCCCCCATGTATTCCCGCATGCCCGGAACAAGCAATCTATAAGCGGGCTGACGGCACGGTGCTTATCGATGCGGAACTCTGCCAGGGAGCAACGGACTGTGTTGACGCCTGCCCATACAAACGCATCTTCATCAACAAGAACACTGATAAAGCGGAAAAATGCATCCTCTGCTACCCGCGGGTAGAAAAGGGCATGCCGCCCATCTGCGTCCAGAACTGCCCCGGCAAGGCTCGCTTTTTCGGCGACCTCGACGACCCCGATAGCCCGGTGTACCAACTGGTGAAAACATTCAAGGTAGCCCTGCCCCTGCATCCTGAATTCGGCACCAAACCGCAGATCTTTTATATTCCGCCAATCTTCGGCCCGACCGCCATCGACAGTCAGGGAAACAGCAGCGGCCAACGGGAGGACAGTGCTTACCTGAAAAAACAGTTCGGCCCCGGAATCGACCAGGTAAAGACAACCCTGGAAAGGGAATGCAGCAAAAAAGAATCGGCACTGATGGACCTTTTGTGCACGTACCCGACCTGGAAGATATAAACTCCATAAAAAAGGGAGGGACAGCCTTTGAGGTCATCCTTTCTTGGAACCCGGCTAAGGAGGCAGGGCAATGATCAACCGTCAGGATATCGCCAGAAGTGCTATCTACAAATATCTTTCCCTGGCCACCGACTATCCTTCCGGGATGACTGCCGAGATCCTCGGCAACAGGTCTTTATTCAAAGAAACCGAGCGCTATCTACAGGAACTGCCGGCGGTTTACCAGCCTTTGGCCGAAGAGTTGCTAATCCTGGAAGAAGAATTGGCTGCTTTTGCGCAATTGGTCGACCTGCAGGTCACCTATACCACCCATTTTGACCTGGCGGTCAACACACTGTCATTTTCACTCTATGAGTCCGCCAACATCATGCCAACTGCAGACGCAAAAAAAATTGCTGCTTTTCTTGCCGACCTCGAAGCATTGTACAGTCGGCAGGGAATCGTGCTCAGCGATCGGGATATGCCTGATCATCTGGCCACTGAGCTGGAATTCATGCATTTTCTCTGCACCAACCACAAAACTGAACAGCAGGCGGCTTTTCTCTTTGAGCATGTAGCCAACTGGACCCCGAAACTGGCACAATCAATCTTTGCGCAGGCTACCATCCCCTTTTATGCCCGGTTGCTCATGGTGACCGCTCGGTTTGTGGAAATCGACCGCTACTATCTTTCTCAGCCGGGCTGTTTGCATTAATCCACACTGAACACCTGCAACTGCATGATGCTGCAGGTGCTGCTTCCTTTTCCCGGACGTTTAAGGCAATACCTCAAGATATTGCCTTAAACGCCCGCATCCGATCAGGCCCAAACCCTGAATGGTTTCACCCCCCCACATTGTCCGACAATTTTTTTTAAAAAAATCTCCCCGGTTGACTTAAGTCAAAGGGAAAAAGTTGACGACCTGATAAATCATGATTAAATTAATCAATATTACCACAATACACTACGGGAAAGGAGATCATCATGTTTTGTTTTCAATGTCAGGAAACCGCTAAAAACCAGGGATGTACCATCAAGGGTGTCTGCGGCAAACCGGAGGAAACTGCCAACCTGCAGGATTTGCTTATTCATGTCCTCAAAGGAATCGCGGTGTACGGTGAAAAACTCAAAGCGTTCGGCATGCTGGATAAGGAGAGCGGTCTCTTTGTCGCCAAAACCCTGTTCGCCACGATTACCAACGTCGGCTGGGACAATGACCGGTTCGTGGCCATGATCAGAGAAGGTCTGCGGCACCGGAATCAATTGCGGGACAGCTTTTTGACCACCTATCGGAAAAAGAATGGCAGAGATTTTACCGAAGCGCTGCCCGATGCCGCCACCTGGCAGGCCGATACGGTTGCCGAGTTTGAGGAAAAAGCAACATCGGTCGGCGTACTGGCAACCGACAATGAGGATGTCCGGTCGCTGCGGGAACTGCTGATTATTGGCGTCAAAGGGATAGCCGCCTACGCCGATCATGCCGCCATCCTCGGTTTTGAGCAGGATGACATCTACGAGTTCCTGATGGAGTCCCTGGCCTCCACCACCAAGGACCTGTCGGTGGACGAGATGGTCGGTCTGGTGATGAAAGCCGGTGAAACGGCAGTCAAGACCATGGCCCTGCTGGACAAGGCCAATACCACCACCTACGGCAACCCGGAAATCACCGAAGTGAATCTCGGCGTCCGCAATAATCCCGGGATCCTGATCAGTGGTCATGATCTTAAAGATATGGACGAACTGCTCAAACAAACCGAAGGTACGGGGATCGATGTCTACACCCACGGGGAGATGCTGCCGGCCAATTACTACCCTGCTTTCAAAAAATATGACCATTTCGTCGGCAACTATGGCAGCTCCTGGTGGCACCAGAATCAGGAATTCGAGTCATTCAACGGGCCGATCCTGCTGACCACCAACTGCCTGGTTCCCCTGAAAAAAGAAAACACCTATCTTGACCGCCTGTTCACCACCGGCGTCGTCAGCTACGTGGGGGCCAGCCATATTGCAGACCGAACCGCCGGCGGTGCCAAAGATTTTTCCGCGCTCATTGCCCGGGCCAAACAATGCAGCGCGCCCACTGAAATCGAGACCGGCTCCCTGGTCGGCGGCTTCGGCCATAACCAGGTACTGGCGTTGGCCGATAAAGTTGTCGAGGCGGTCAAGTCAGGTGCAGTTAAACGCTTTGTGGTTATGGCCGGCTGCGACGGCCGCCAGAAATCACGCAGCTACTACACGGAAGTTGCGGAACAGCTGCCCGGCGACACCATCATTCTGACCGCCGGCTGCGCCAAATATCGTTACAACAAACTCCAGCTCGGCGATATCGGCGGCATCCCGAGGATCCTTGACGCGGGGCAATGCAACGATTCCTATTCCCTGGCGGTCATCGCCCTGAAGCTGAAAGAGGTTTTCGGCCTGGAGGACATCAACGAACTGCCCATCTCCTATGACATCGCCTGGTATGAGCAGAAAGCGGTCGCCGTCCTGCTGGCCCTCCTGTTCCTCGGTGTCAAGGGCATCCGCTTGGGACCAACCTTGCCGGCGTTTCTTTCCCCGGCCGTTGCCAATGTTCTGGTGGAAAAGTTCAACATCAAACCCATCGACACGGTGGAAAACGATATTGCCGCAATGATGAAGGGTGCATAATCACCCCGGCGAAGCACAGGTTTTGTGAGCTTGAGATGGCCTACAGAACCACTTTGCAACAAACACGCTGAATTCCCCCGGCGGCGGGCACCAACCGCCGCCGGGAATCACAAGGGAGAAAACCATGAAATGTCCCGGTCAGGACACCCGCTACTGGAAGCATGATGCTATTTTCGACAGCCCCTGCCCCAAGTGCGGCCAGATGCTGGAGTTCTTCAAGGACCAGACAACTACCCGCTGCAAAGGCTGCGGCGAGCAGATTATCAATCCGAAGATGGATTTCGGCTGTGCTTCCTATTGCCAGTATGCTGAACAGTGTCTGGGGGAACTTCCGCCGGAGCTGCTGGCCAAACGGGATGATCTGCTGAAGGATCGGGTGGCCGTCCAGATAAAACATTATCTGAAAAAGGATTTCAAGCGCATCGGCCACGCCACCCGGGTCGCCCGCTATGCAGAAAAAATCGTCCAGCAGGAAGGCGGTATACCGGCAGTTGTGCTCTGTGCCGCCTACCTGATGGATATCGGCGCCCGGGAGGCGCTGGAAAAGCATGGCCAGGCTGATCCGGCAGCGTTGGAAAAGGAGGGCCCGGCAGTGGCCCGCAAACTGCTCGCCACCCTGAGTGCCAAGGAACCAATAATCAACGAAGTATGCGATATCATCGCCCACCGGCAGCCGCGGCCGCAGGAAACCGTCAATTACCGGTGCGTCCATGATGCCGAACGGTTGGTCACCCTGATGGAACAGCAGAAAGACAAACCCCATGCGCCAGAGGCCATGATTGGACTCATCGACGAAACTTTCCTGACGGCAAGCGGCCGCCAATTGGCCCGCACTCTGCTGCTGACAGAAGCAAAAGACTGACGCTCATACCTGTGGGAGAAAGAAATGAAAGTATTACGCAAGATTATTGAAATAGATGAAACATTATGCGACGGCTGCGGCCAGTGTGTGCCGGCCTGCGAAGAAGGGGCCATCCAGATTATTGACGGCAAAGCAAGAGTGGTGGCGGAAAAATACTGCGACGGCTTGGGGGCCTGCCTCGGGGAATGTCCCCAGGGGGCGATTTCCATTGTCGAACGGGTTGCCGAAGATTTTGACCCCGAAGCGGTGGAAGCTTATCTGGAAACCCTGGATCAGCATCCGCAGCCGGTGAGGCAAACGTTAGCCTGTGGCTGCCCCTCGACCCATCTGCAGACCTTTGAACCAAAAACCAGCTGCCAGGCCGCCAACCAGCCGCAAAGTCAGACAGCCGGCCACTCAGCCCTCGGCCACTGGCCGATACAGATCAAACTGATCCCGCCCCACGCACCTTTTTTGCAACAAGCCGATCTGCTGGTATTGGCCGATTGCGCCGCCGTTGCCTATGCCGCCCTGCACCAGGAGCTGCTCAAAGGCCGGGTGGTAATGATGGGCTGCCCCAAATTTGATGACGTTCCCGAATACGTGGAAAAATTCACTGAGATTTTCCGGAAAAACGACATTAACAGTGTTACCGCGGTCACCATGGAAGTTCCCTGCTGTTCGGGCCTGCCGATGATGGTCAAAAACGGCATGGCAGCTGCCGGCAAAAAACTGCCGGTCACGATGCTGGTCATCGGCACCAACGGCACCCTGATGAAGAAGGAAGTCTTGTAACCCAACAAGGCATTGAGGCTGCTTCCCCAGTCTGGCAAAGCCAAGCACCTGCTTTCGCTTTATTTACCCTTCAGTTTGCGCTATAGTTGCCGATATAGTAAGATGAATAAGGCAAAGCAGAAGATGGGGGAGACGTTTGCTTATCAAGCGCAAAAGCATTGTCGGCCTGGTGTCAGCGGCCATGGTTCTTCTTATCAGCCTGGCAATCGGCAGCCTCGGTTACCTGCTGATCAAGGGGAAATATGACCGTTTTAACCGGGAGATTGTCACCTTTCAGCATGAGTTTGCCGCTCAACAGAAAACCGAATTAAAAAATCAGGTTGAGCAGGCGATTGAATTCATCGACTACAACCTTTCACAAACGCAGTCAAGAGGCCGTCAGCTCATTAAAGAACGGGTCTATGAAGCCCACCAGATCGCCACCGCCATTTACGAAACCTACAAAACTCGCTATAGTGCCCCCCAGATCCAAGAGATGATTATTACCGCCTTGCGGCCGATTCGATTTAACGACGGCCGGGGATACTATTTCATTCTTAATGACCAGGGGGTTTTCCTATCAGATCCCAACTTGCCGGAGGTGGAAGGGAAGAAACTTGCTGACCTAGGCGCCTACGGCAATGAGGATTTCATGGCGGCATTCTCCCGGATTGTCGGCACTGACAGCGAAGGCTTCGGCACCTACCACTTTCATCAACCGGGGCACAACCCTAAGAAACAATGTCATAAGATATCGTTCATCAAATATTTCTCCCCTTATGGCTGGTACTTGGGCAGCGGTGAATACCTTGACCACCTGGAGGAATCGATCCAGAAGCAGGTTGCCGACTATCTCAACATCCACCGTTTCGGGGTTGACAACCAGAATTATGTTTTCGTTATCAAACTGCTCACTATTGCCGGCGGCAAAAATTTCGGCATCATGTACGCCAACGCCAGCCGGCCGGACCTGGTGGGTAAACCCATCTCCGATGACTACCCCGATGCGAAAGGAAAACTTTTTCGCCAAGAGTTTCTGCAGGGGCTGAGAGATAAGGGTGAATGTTATGTCACCTACTGGTATAAGACCATCGATAGTGAAAAACCCCTGCCGAAAACCTCCTTCTTCAAACTTGATCAAAAGGCCAACCTGATTGTTGCCGCCGGCGCCTACCATCCGGATATGGAAAAGATCATTGCCGGTAAAAGGCAGGAGCTGGCAGCCATGGTAAAACAGGATATTGTGCGGATATCGTTGATCCTGACAGCAATTTTCCTTACCCTGATGACTATTGCCCACCTGATCACCCGCAAAATCCGCCAGGAATTTGCCGTGTTCACCTCTTTCTTCTCCAGGGCGGCCAGCAAGGATGAGAAAATTGCCAACCAGAATCTGTCCCTGCTGGAGTTCGAAACCCTGGCAACAGCGGCTAACCAGATGGTCGATGAACGCCGGCAGATTTTTGCTTCACTCAAAGATAGCGAAGAAAAATTCCGCGCCCTTGCCGACACCAGTCCATCGCCCATCTTCATCTACCAAGGGGAGCACTTCACCTATGTAAATCCTGCCACTTCACAGCTTACCGGCTATCCCCATGATGAATTGATGCAGATGAAACCGTGGGAGGTTGCCCATCCTGACATGCTCGATATGGTTCGGGAACGCGCCCAAAATCGGCTGGTGGGCGAAGATGTTATCACGCGCTATCCGATGAAGCTGCTGACCAAAGACGGTCAAATAAAGTGGATCGACTATACCGCTGCTCCCCTTATCTACCAGGGCAATCCGGCGGTCATCGGCAACGCTGCCGATATCACTGAAAGGGTGAAGGTCAAAGATGCCCTGCAGGCCGAAAAGGAACGCCTTTCGGTCATTTTGCGCAGCATCAATGACGGCCTCATTGTCACTGACCTTGAAGGCCGCATTACGATGATCAATCAGGTGGCTGAACACCTCACCGGTTGGCCCCAGGCAATGGCAGTGAATCGGCCGCTGGCAGACATTTTTTCCCTGGTCAATGAAAAAACCGGCATACCACTCCCTGACCCGGCAAGCCAGCTGCAGGAAACCGGCATCGTCAGTCAACAGAAAATCCAGGGGATGCTCATCTCCCGGAACGGCCAGGAAAAAATTATTGATTCAAGTGCCGCCCCACTGCGTGATCAAACCAGTACCATCATTGGCATCGTCATCGTTTTCAGGGATATCACCGAAAAAATTCAAAGCTGGCAAACCCTGCAAACGGCAAAAAACCTTGAATCCGTCGGTCTGCTGGCTGGCGGCATCGCCCATGATTTCAACAATCTGCTCACCTCCATTTATGGCAATATCTCGCTGGCTAAAATGTCGTGTCCGGCCGAAAACAAGGCGACCATTTTTCTCGAAAAGACCGAACGGTCGCTCTCCCGGGCAACAGCCTTAACGAAGCAGCTGCTGACCTTTGCCAGGGGCGGTGCACCGGTCAAACAGATTGTTGATGTCAGATCACTGATAAAAGAAACCGCTGAATTCTGCCTGCGAGGGTCGCGCAGCAGGTTGCAACTGGAATTGCCCGATAATCTCTGGCCTACGGAGGTGGATCCTGACCAGTTCAGTCAGATTATCAACAACCTGGTTTTCAATGCCAACCAGTCAATGCCCGAAGGAGGTCGCTTAACCATCAGTGCTGCCAACCTCATCATCGAGGCCGCCAACATCTACGGTCTGGCGGCCGGCAAGTACATCCAGGTGCGGGTTGCCGATCAGGGAATCGGCATCCCCAAAGAGCACCTGGGGAAAATTTTTACGCCCTACTTCACCACCAAACAGGAAGGCAGCGGTTTGGGACTGGCAACCATCTATTCGATTATCAAAAACCATTACGGCCATATAACCGTGGACTCAAAAATTGGCGAGGGGTCAACCTTCACCCTCTTTGTGCCGGCCGCAAACCAACAACCAGAAGGAATTAGGGAATCACAGGATGCCATCCTCCAGCCAGCCTCCGGCAGAATCCTGATTATGGATGATGACCAGATAATCCAGGAAGTCGGCGGTGAAATGCTTCAACTCCTGGGATATAGCGTCGATTATGCTGACGACGGTCAGCAGGCAGTGGGAAAGTACCGGCAGTCATTGGCAGATGGTTCACCCTTTGATCTGGTGATCATGGACCTGACAATTCCCGGAGGCATGGGCGGCAAAGAAGCCATTGCTGCCCTGCTGGACATTGATCCCCATGCCAAGGCGATCGTCAGCAGCGGCTATTCGCAGGATGATGTGATGGCAAACTTCAAGGATTATGGTTTTCAAGGGGTTGTGGCAAAGCCCTATATCATCAGTGAACTGGCCAAGGTGGTCCAGGCGGTCATCAACGATGGCAAAGGCAATAGCCCTAACCAACCGGGGCTGACATGAACAATGACAGCCTAATCAGCTGTTTTTTACACATGTAGTAACCATATCTACAGGAATAAGCATGTTTACCTATGAGACCATCACCTACCGACTGCTGGTTGCCTGCCTCTGCGGTGCCCTCATCGGCATTGAACGGGAGCGACATGGCCGGGCTGCCGGCCTGAGAACCCATTTCATGGTCGCATTAGGTTCCGCAACCATTATGATCATGTCACTGATGATTCTGGACCTGCACAAGGCTTCTGCCAACAGCAGCATTCTCCGTATCGACCCCGGCCGGATTGCCGCCCAGGTCATCACCGGCATCGGCTTTCTCGGCGCCGGGGCAATCATCCACACCAAACGCCTGATCAGCGGCTTGACGACGGCCGCATGTCTCTGGGTGGCAGCCAGCATTGGTCTGGCGGCAGGCATGGGACACTTTTTCCTCGCCGGCATGGCAACTGTTTTAAGCCTGTTCAGCCTTTACCTGCTGAAGGGGTTTGAGCACCTCATCCCCAAGGACCGCTACCATACCATTGAGCTCACCTGCCACTACCACCCGCAGCTGCTTGAAGTCATCGAAAACATGATGGCCGCCCACCAGATTAAAATCATCTCTTTCGGCTACAGCCATGACATGGAAAACAATCTGCTGGTGGTCACCATTGAAATCCGCCTCACCCAGACCCGGTTGCCACAGGGACTCCTGGACCAGCTGCACGAAGACAACCATATCCTGAAAGTTGTCTGGCAGTAGGAAACGACGACAGCCGTCCCTTCGCGGTTCTTCCCATCATCAAAGGTAATGATCAGCTGACGTTGTCAGCGCCCTTTCCTCATCGCAAGCTCTCCTCGGCACACTGCGGAAAAATATTTGACAAAAAACATCAAGTTTATTATGTTTATTACAATAGAAAGATCAAAGGTGCGGGGTTGTGTCCGCCCTGCCCGCCCACAGGCGATAAGGGAGAAAATCACCATGAAGATTGCCAACACGCTCACGGAACTGACCGGCAACACCCCCTTGGTCCGGCTGGGGACCCTGTCCGGGGAATGCGGTGCTCAGATCATTGCCAAACTGGAGTCCTTCAATCCCCTTTCCTGCGTCAAAGACCGCATCGCGGTGGCCATGATCGATGCCGCCGAACAGAGCGGCGGTTTGCAACCCGGCGGGCTGATAGTTGAACCCACCAGTGGCAACACCGGCATCGGCCTGGCTTTTGTCGCCGCCGCCCGGGGTTACCGGCTCATCCTGACCATGCCGGATACCATGAGTATTGAACGACGTCAGCTGCTGGTCACCCTTGGGGCTGAAGTCATCCTCACCCCGGGAGCCCAGGGGATGCAGGGAGCGGTAACCAGGGCTGAAGAAATCCACCGGCAGCAGCCGGGCAGCATCATGCCGCAACAATTTCTCAACCCGGCCAACCCGGAAATTCACCGTCAGACAACAGCGCTGGAAATCTGGCGTGATACGGAAGGCCAGCTTGATATCCTGGTGGCCGGCGTCGGCACCGGGGGTACGATCACCGGCTGCGGTGAAGTGCTGAAGGAAAAAAATCCAGCCATCCAGATCATTGCCGTTGAACCGGAAGAATCTGCGGTCCTGTCCGGCAACCCCCCGGGAGCTCACCGAATCCAGGGAATTGGTGCCGGTTTCGTACCCCAGGTATTAAACCGCGAGCTTCTCGATGAGATCGTCCAGATTTCCTCCGATGAGGCGGCCGGCATGACCAGGAAACTGGCCCGCACCGAGGGAATCCTGGCGGGGATTTCGTCCGGTGCCGCTGCCCTGGCTGCCTTACGGATTGGCAAGCGGCCGGAAAACCGGGGAAAAATGATTGTCACCATCTTTCCTGATACCGGTGAACGCTACCTGTCCACCTGGATTTTCACCGAATCATAGGGACATTGCTAAATCTTTTTTGGACAAGATTTACAAGATATGATAGTTTTTCCCCAGAACCATCACTTATTTTTTGGAGAGCAAAACTATGTGGGAATACACCGATAAAGTGAGAGAACACTTCCTCAACCCTAAGAATGTCGGGGAGATTGAACATCCGGATGGCGTCGGCGACGTGGGTTCCATTGCCTGCGGTGATGCCCTGCATCTGACCTTTAAACTGGATGATCAGGGTCGGATAGCTGATGCCAAATTCAAAACCTTTGGCTGTGCCAGTGCCATCGCTTCCGCCTCGGCGCTCACCGAGTTGATCAAGGGGAAGACCCTGGAAGAAGCGGAAAAGATCACCAACCAGGAAATTGCCAACTACCTGGGCGGCCTGCCAAAGGAAAAAATGCACTGCTCGGTCATGGGCCAGGAAGCCCTGGAACAGGCGATTGCTTCTTATCGTGGAACCCCCACTAAGGAGGTTGAAGGTACGGTTGTCTGTGAGTGCTTCGGGGTAACCGACCTGGAAATTGAGCGGGCGGTGCGGGAAAACAGCCTGAAATCCGTTGAGGATGTCACCAACTACACCAAGGCCGGCGGCGGCTGTGAACGCTGCCATGGGGCAATTCTGGAGCTGATTGCCAAAATCCAGGGGGAGACGGTTCCTGAAGCGCCAAAGCCGCTCACCAATATCCAGAAAATCAAATTGATTGAAGAAACCATTGAACGGGAGATCCGCCCTTCTCTCCGGCAGGATGGCGGCAACATCGAGCTGGTGGATGTCATCGGCAACCGGGTTCAGGTGGCCACTCGGGGGGCCTGCGCCTCCTGCCCTTCAGCACCAATCACCATGAAAAATCTGGTGGAAGCTAAATTGCGTGAGTTTGTCTCTCCGGATCTGGTGGTTGAGGAGGTTTCCTCATGACTCCGGTCTATGTCGACAACAACGCCACCACCCAGGTCGCCCCGGAAGTTTTGGCAACCATGCTGCCCTATTTTCGTGAATACTACGGCAACCCTTCCAGCATGCATAATTTTGGCGGCCAGGTTGGGCCAAAGGTTCGCCAGGCCCGACAGCAGGTGGCCGAGCTCATCGGCGCTGCAGCCGACGAAATCATCTTTACCAGCTGCGGCTCCGAAAGTGACAACACCGCCATTCGATCGGCCCTCTCCTGCTATCCTGAACGGCGCCACATCGTCATCAGCCGGGTGGAACACCCGGCTATCAGATCATTGGGTACCACCCTGGCCAAGCAGGGCTACCGAGTCACTGAAATACCGGTTGACAGCCGCGGGCACCTGGATATGGCGCGACTGCAGGAAAGCCTGACCCCTGATACAGCCATTGTTTCCATCATGTGGGCCAATAATGAAACCGGAGTGATCTTTCCCATCGAAGAGATTGCCGAGCTGGTTCATCGCCAGGGGATCATGTTCCATACCGATGCCGTCCAGGCGGTGGGTAAAATCCCCATCAACCTGCGCCAGACTCCCATTGACATGCTTTCCCTTTCCGGACACAAGCTCCATGCTCCCAAGGGAACCGGGGCCCTCTACGTTCGCAAGGGGACAAAGTTCTCCCCCTTCCTGATTGGCGGCCACCAGGAACGGGGCCGGCGGGCCGGAACCGAAAATGTTCCAGGCATTATCGGCCTGGGCAGGGGATGTCAGCTGGCGGCTGATAACCTTGAGCGGGAAAACACCTTCGTCAGGGAACTGCGTGATCACCTGGAGCATGAGCTCCTGCGCCTGGTTCCCAACGCGGTCGTCAATGGCGACCACGATCAGCGGCTGCCGAACACCAGCAATATCAGCTTCGAGTTTGTCGAGGGAGAGAGCATCCTGCTGATGCTTAATGAGTTCAATATCTGCGCCTCTTCAGGATCAGCCTGCACCTCCGGCTCGCTGGAACCATCCCATGTCATCCGCGCCATGGGGGTTCCTTTTACCATGGCCCACGGCTCCATCCGTTTTAGCCTCAGCGTCTACAATACCCGGGAAGAAATTGATTTCATCATTGACAAGCTGCCGCCGATTATTGAACGGTTACGCCTCATGTCACCTTTCGGCAATTCCGGGGTAAAAGCCTGCACCTGTCAATAAACACCGGATGACAGATCCCCACGATCTGGGAAGGGGTAAAGAGTATGAACGACGTTTCCACTCCGGAGCAGTGCATCAACCGGCTGGAGATCTCCGGCCAGTACCGTCAGGAGATCCCGGCGGTTGTCGAGCAGCTGGTGGAAACCTGCAAAAGCGGGGAGTGCTATGAACACCTGGCTCCGGAACCGATTCCTTCCCGCGAGGCGACCATCGCCATCATCCACCAAACCAGAAAAATCCTCTTCCCCGGCTATTTTACCCGCTTGCGGATCGACCCGGTCAATATCGAGTATTACCTTGGCCAGGAAGTATCCACCCTCCACGAGATGCTCACCGAGCAGATTATCCTGGCGGTACGGCACAACTGCCTCCGCTACCATGAATCGTGCAGTCAATGCGAGGTCCGCGGCCACGAAGCTGCCCTGGCCTTTGTCCGGGAGCTTCCCCAGCTGCGGACCATGCTGGCTGAAGATGTGCGGGCGTCCATGGAAGGCGACCCGGCGGCCCAGAGCATCGATGAAGTGATTTTCAGCTATCCGGGACTGTTTGCGATCACCATCTATCGTCTGGCCCACCTGCTGCGCCATCTTGACGTTCCCCTGCTGCCGCGGATGATGACTGAATATGCCCACAGCAAAACCGGCATCGACATCAATCCTGGTGCCCATATCGGCGACTATTTTTTCATCGACCACGGTACCGGCATCGTCATCGGCGAAACCACGACAATCGGCAGCCGGGTAAGAATCTACCAGGGGGTCACCCTGGGAGCCCTGTCACTGCCAAAAGATGCCGGCATCAGCCTGCGCAATCAGAAGCGCCACCCCACCATTGAAGACGATGTCATCATCTATTCAGGCGCCACCATCCTGGGAGGGGAGACGGTCATTGGTGCCCGCTCGGTCATTGGCGGCAACGTCTGGATCACCCAGTCCGTCCCTCCGGACACCAAGGTGCTGCTGAAAAATCCTGAGTTGGTTCACTGTACCAATGACAGCTGAGCAGCGGCCGCCAACCCTCTCCAACCATCACTGACTGCTTCTTCGCCCCTGTTTGACATCCACACCAGCCGGGCTATACTACCTTCTATACCGTCATGGTGCTGATTTTTTCAAAACCTTGACTTAGATCAATGTTTTAGTTTGGCTACTGTGTCAACTGTAGCAGGAGTCGGAAGGCCCCCCCCAACCTCATTCACCCGGAGATTTACTATGCCGTTGCCCGGAAATCTGCTGACCACGGCGATGGCCGTTATGCCCCACACCGATATCGATCAGGCGCTCAAGCTGGCCCTCTCGCTGGACATTCCCTTCTGGCCCCAGCTGCCGCTCTATAACTACTATGAAGACATGTATGTCCAGGCGGCGGAACATTTTCCCGGCATCATTCTTGACTTGGAAAAGCATACCCTCAGATTCTCGACCGAGAAGTTCATCAACGAACTGGAAGAAACGTTAAACCACTTTGATGAACCGGACTATTTTGATGTCAGCAAACAGTATTCCGCCGTTTACAACAAATTTCTTTCCCTTGACCTTGCCGGCTACCCGGCCATCCGCGGCCAGCTGGAAGGGCCGGTAAGTTTCGGTTTTTTTGTCAAGGATGAAAACGACCGGCCGATTCTGTTCAACGATACCGTCCGCCCTTTTCTCTTTGAATTCATGTCCAAACGGGTCAATGTCCAGCTGAACCGCCTGCAGCAGAAAAACCCCAACGCCTTCATGTTCATTGATGAACCGGGGCTCCAGTTTCTCTTCAGCGCCCTCTCCGGCTACAGCGACGTGCTTGCCCGGGAAGATATCGACAACCTGTTTGCCATGATCGAACGGCCCCGGGGCATCCACTTATGCGGCAACCCCGACTGGGATTTTCTCCTCGGCTTTGACATGGATATCGTTTCCATCGATCTCTATACCAACGCCAAGGTGCTGCCCCTCTACACCAACGCGATTATCAATTTCCTCAAGCGGGGCGGCCTCATCGTCTGGGGAATCGTGCCCACCAACATCGAACCTTTTAAGAAAGAAACCCTTGCCAGCCTGGTCAACCTGCTGGAAAGCACCTGGCAGGGACTCTATGACCAGGGCCTTGACCGGGAATTCCTACTTTCCAGAAGCCTCATATCACCGGCGACCTGCTGCCTGGTAAATCCGGACAAAGAAAAAACGGTGGAAAAAGCGTTTATGCTGACCAGAGAGCTTTCCGATCACCTGCGCACGGCCTACAAGCTGTCATAAATAACTTCAGGTATATTCGATGGCAAGAAAGGAGGGCAAAAAAGGAGGAGCAACCAATAGATCAGGTAGAGGAACAACAATAGTGTAGGGAGGAAAAAGGAGAAGAGGTATGAACTACAAAAAAAATTTATGTCTCACGGTTGCCGCTGCCCTGGGTCTGGTCTTGATTCTCAGCAGCCCGGTCATGGCCGCGGAAGAGATATGCATTGCCTGCCATGAAAAAGTTTCTCCGGGGCAGGTGGCCGACTGGCGGACCAGCAGACATGCGGGGGAAGATGTCACCTGTTCAACCTGTCACGGTGACAAGCATCAGAATGCCGATGACGGTCATCTTGCCCAACTGCCCAGTGAACAGGTCTGTGCCGAATGTCATGAAGAACAGTTCGGGCAGTTTTCCCATGGCAAGCACAATTTTGGCTGGACATCCCTGAATGCCATGCCCATTACCCACGTGGAGCCGGATGAACTGATGGAAGGCGGCCGAGGCTGCGGCGGCTGCCACAACATGGGCATCAAGAGCGACGCCCAGAAGCAGGAGCAGCTGGACAAAGGCTACCGTTACCAGAACAACTCCTGTGACGAGTGCCACACCCGCCACAGCTTCTCAAAAAAGGAAGCCCAGGATCCCCGGGCTTGTCAGCAATGTCACATGGGCTACGACCATCCCCAGTGGGAGATGTGGAGCAGCTCAAAACATGGTTCCCGCTGGTTTGCCAAAGAAGCAGGCCGCTTGGATAAAAACGCCCCGGCGCCCACCTGCCAAAACTGCCACATGCCGGATGGCAACCACAATAACCATACCGCCTGGGGTTTTCTTGGCGTCCGCCTGCCGCTGCCCAAAGATAGACAGTGGGCCGCAGACCAGGTAACTATCCTCAAAGCCTTGGGGGTCTTGAACCCCGAAACCGGCGAACCCACCGTTCGACTCGAAGCGGTTAAAGCGGTTGACCTGGCCCGTCTGACCCAGGAAGCCTGGGAAACCGAGCGGGAAAAGATGATCAAAACCTGCACCCAGTGCCATGCAGAGCAGTATGCCCGCCGGCAATTGGAGATGGGTGACACCATGCTGATGAAAGCCGACCGGCTGTTGGCTGAAGCCATTGAAGTCGTTGCCGGGCTCTACAAGGACGGCACTATCAAGAAACATGACAACTATGCCTTTGCCTACCCTGACTTCCTCTATTTCATGCGGACCGGCGGCGGCAACCTGGACCAAGCAACCTTCATTGAGCAGGTGTTGTTTCAGATGTACATGAAACACCGGATGCGCACCTACCAGGCTCATTTCCACGTCAATCCCGACTATGCCTACTGGTACGGCTGGGCAATGATGACCAAGGATCTGGTGGAAATCAAGGAACTGGCCCATACCATGCGCGCCACCCATAAATAAGGCCACCTTATCCAAGAGGGCGCCCCCGCCCAAGAGGGCGCCCCCGCCCAAGGGGCGCCCTCTCTTTATCCGCAGGCCATAATCCCGGTAGTGGAGACCTGATGGATGAAAAAACGTTCCCCAAACAATCCTCTTCTGATAAAATGATACCGTCTCTACTTCCGAGAAAACAATTGTCGTTATTGCTACCTTTTATGAAGCTACCATTCTTGAGGTTGGAGCGTGGTTCAAAGCGGTTTCGGGCGCCTGGTAAATCACCCGGATGGTGATTCACGGCGGACGCCTCGTAGCCGGCCAAGGATGGCCGGGGAGAATGAGCGTGAGCTATGCTCCAACATCAAGGACAACCATTTTTTCCTTAGATCGGGCCACGCAAGCGGTCTGCGGACACTTTTTTTAGCAGGGAAACTATCGATGGCCGAAAAAATCCGCATTCTTTTCCTGTGCACCGGCAACTCCTGTCGCAGTCAGATGGCGGAAGCCTGGACTCGGCAGCTGAAGGGGGCTCTTATCAATCCTTATTCCGCCGGCATCCTGAAACATGGCCTCAACCCCGACGCGGTCACCGTCATGAGGGAAGCAGGCATCGACATCTCCGGCTACCGGAGCAAGACCGTCAGCGAGCTTCCCGCCGATCTCACCTTCCACTATGTTATAACCCTGTGCGACAATGCGGCTGAAACCTGTCCGTTTTTCCCGGCGGAAACCGCCGTCATGCACCGCGGCTTCGATGATCCGCCACAGCTTGCCCGTGGTGCCGCGACAACAGAAGAGCGTCTGGCACCCTACCGGCGGGTAAGGGATGAGATAAAGGCCTTCATCCTGACACTTCCCCCAGCCCTCAGCACAACCTGAGTAATCCCCGTGCCACTGCCGCCCGGAAATCACCCCCAAGCACTCCAGGCATGGAATTTCTTTTTGTGCTTTTTTTTTACACATCATGTCAATTCCGGCTTGAATTTTGTGCAAAAAAGTACTATGTAGCAATCAGATACCATACTTTTATGACAGAAAAGACGTGTGGGAAAAACAACCATAGAAAGGGAGGTAGATCATGATCAGAAGAAGATCGCTATTGTTCAGCACAGTCCTGCTGCTTGCCATGGGAATGATGGTGGCGGTACCCGGCAATGCTCTGGCCAAAGAAAAGAAAATCCGCCTTTCTTACAGCATCTTTTTTCCCCCCACCCATGCCCAGTGTAAAGCCGGCGAAGCATGGGCCAAGGAAATCGAAAAAAGAAGTGGTGGCAAAGTAGAGATCATTGTTTATCCCGGTGGCACGCTGACCAAAGCGCCCCAGGTCTACGATGGCGTGGTCAAGGGAATCTCTGACATCGGCATGTCCTGCTTTGCCTACACCCGGGGAAGATTCCCCCTTCTGGAAGGTCTGGATCTGCCAGTCGGATACCCTGACGGCAAGACTGCCACCCGTATTGCCACGGCAATCACCAAAAAATTCAATCCCCAGGAAATCCAGGACACCAAAGTCCTCTATGTCCATGCCCATGGTCCCGGCGTCCTGCACATGAAGAAAAAACCGGTACAGAATCTGGATGATCTCAAAGGAATGAAAATCCGCTCAACCGGACTCAGCGCCAAAATAATCCAGAGCCTCGGCGGACTTCCCGTTGCCATGCCCCAGGGAGACACCTACGAAGCCCTGCAGAAAGGAACCGTTGATGGCACCATCGGCCCCATAGAAGTACTCAAAGGCTGGAAACAGGGTGAAGTGGTGAAGTACAGCACCGATATCCCGGCGATCGGCTATACAACCTCTATGTTTGTGGTTATGAATCTGAATAAATGGCAGGCGCTGCCTGATGATATTAAGCAGATTTTTGACGACGTCAGTGCTGAGTGGGTCGATATCCAGGGAGCTGCCTGGGACGAAGCCGATGCCGCCGGCCGGGCCTACACCCTGGAACGGGGCAACCAGGTCGACGCCCTCACCCCGGATGAAAGCAAACGGTGGGTTGATAAAGTCAAACCGATTCTGGATGACTATGTGGCCAAAACCACTGCCGCCGGCTTGCCCGGTGACAAGGTCCTAGCCGAAATCAAAACCATGCTGCAGTAAGCGGTGTGCCCGGAGCAGCCGCTCAGCTGCTCCGGGCACATGGAAATATCTCCAAACACCTTTGAATAAACAATCATTACGGCACCTCACGTGGATGACTTTTACTGAAAGTGCTGTCTGAGTTTTCTCCTATGCAGAGAATAATTTATTCCATTGTCCGGCTGATGAACTATCTGGCGGCCGCCAGCGTCATGGCTATGACCCTGCTGACGTCAGCCGATGTGGTTCTGCGGCTGTTCAAACACCCCATCCTGGGGACCTACGAACTTGTCGGCCTCCTGGGGGCACTCACCATTGCCTTTGCCATCCCCGCCACCACTCTGGCCAATGGTCATGTGGCGGTGGAGTTTGTCGTTGATAAACTGCCCCGGCGCTTCCAGAACCTGGTAACCGGCGGCACCCACTTGGTGAGCATCGCTCTCTTCGGCCTGATCACCTGGCAATCATACATTTATGCCCGTGATCTGCAAAGCACCGGTGAAGTTACTTTGAGCCTCCAGCTGCCGTTCTATCCGGTGGTCTACGCCATCGCAGCTGCCTGCCTGCTGGTCTGCTGCATCTTGCTTCTCAAGCTGTTCCATGCCGACAGGCAGGGTGTCGTTTCATGAGCCCCTGCGTCATCGGCATCATCGGGCTGGGAGCCTTGATTCTTTTACTGTTTGCCGGCATCCCGGTAGGCTTTGCCATGGCGGTAGTGGGTTTTTGCGGCTTCGTCAAATTGGTCAACCTGGATGCCGCCCTCTCCCTGCTGGCTAAGGACGTTTTTTCCACTTTCAGTTCCTATGGCCTGACGGTTATTCCCCTGTTCATTTTTATGGGTCAGGTCTCTTTCCATGCCGGCATCAGCCGGCGCCTGTATGATACCGCCTATGCCTTCATCGGCCATTTTCGCGGCGGATTAGCCATGGCAACCATTGGTGCCTGCACCGCCTTTGGTGCCATCTGCGGTTCTTCTCCGGCCACCGCAGCCACCATGGCCACCGTTGCCCTGCCGGAAATGAAGCGCTACCAATACGACATGGAACTGGCCACCGGGGCGGTCGCTTCCGGCGGCAGCCTGGGGATGCTGATCCCCCCCAGCGTTGTTTTTATTGTCTACGGCATCATGACCGAGCAGTCGATCGGCAAGCTGTTTATGGCCGGCATCATCCCCGGATTGATTATCGCCGCGCTCTTCTGTGTTGCCATTGCGATTTCCTGCCGCCGCAACCCGGAACTGGGGCCGCCCGGGCCGCCGGCAACCCTGCAGGAAAAGATCCGCTCCCTGAAGGGTACCGGGGAAACCCTGCTGCTTTTTTCCCTGGTCATGGGTGGACTCTTTGTCGGCTTTTTCACCCCCACCGAAGCCGGTGCTGTCGGTGCCCTGTGCAGCCTGCTGGTGGCGGCCATGGGCGGCAAACTGACTTGGAAGAAACTGCTGACCTCACTTTTTGAAACCACCAGGACCGCCTGCATGGTGATGATTATTGTCACCGGCGCCGTTGTCTTTGGCCATTTTCTGGCAGTCACCAGAATTCCCTATGATCTGGCCGGCTGGGTCGCCGGACTGCCCCTGCCCCGCTTCCTGATCATGATGGTCATTATCCTGGTCTACCTGCTCGGCGGCTGTTTTATCGACGCCTTGGCCCTTATCCTGCTGACCGTACCGATCTTTTATCCGGTGATCCTCTCACTGAACTACGACCCGATATGGTTCGGCGTCATTATTGTCCTGGTAACCCAAATGGGGGTGATCTCGCCGCCGGTGGGCATTAATGTCTATGTGGTCAAAGGAGTGGCGCCCGACATCCCCCTGACCACCATCTTCCGCGGCGTCCTGCCGTTTCTGGTGGCCCTGGTTCTGGGAACCATTCTGCTGATTGGCCTGCCGCCGCTGTCGTTGTTCCTCCCCGGCCTGATGCGCTGATCACGGCATCCCCCTTCCTTTTTCATCCCAAACTGGCAATCTTGAGACAAACCCGTTATAGTATGAACCACCTTTATACTATCTTTACACAGGTGATCTATAGACAGAAAAAAACGTTGATGGACTCTTAACCAGCTGCATAACTGATGTTGGACAACCTATGAAAAAAGCTTTGATTGCTGTCATTGAGGATGAAGTCGACATCCGCGAAGTACTGGAATACAACCTCGAGCGGGAAGGCTATCGGGTGATCAGTGCTGCCGACGGGATTCATGGACTCAAACTGGTGCTAAGCGAACAGCCAGACCTGGTACTTCTGGATCTGATGCTTCCCGGACTTGGCGGCCTGGATATCTGCCGGAGGCTGCAAGCCAACGAGGAAACCAATGCCATTCCGATCATCATGGTTTCCGCCCGCGGCGAGGAAAGCGATATTGTTGTCGGACTGAAGCTGGGAGCCGATGACTATATCGCCAAACCTTTCAGCCCCAAGGAACTGCTGGCCCGGGTTGAAGCGGTCCTTAGGCGGGGAGTCCTGCGGGAGGGAAAAGAGCTGCCGGAACGCCTCCAATACCAGGGTCTCACCATCGATCTGGCCCGCCATGAAATACTGGTGGACAATCTACCGGCAACCTTGACAGCGACGGAGTTTAAACTGCTCCACTTTCTGGCCAGCCATCCGGGACGGGTATTCACCCGGGATCACCTGCTGAACCATATAACCGGCGGCAATGAATTTATCATCGACCGGAACATCGATGTCCATATTCAGTCGATTCGCAAAAAACTGGCTGATCATCGCAATTACATCGAGACAATCCGCGGAGTTGGCTACCGGTTCCGCGATCAAAAGGGTTGATGGAAGACACCATGCTGCGTTCACGCCTGTTATGGAAAATCTATACCGTTTTTGCCGTCGCTATTCTGCTGTCCGCCGTCATCGTTGGCAGCTTGGTCATCAAGCACCTGAAGCATGATACCCACAGTGACATTCAAAACTCTCTCCAGGCCCAGGCCGCCTTACTGGCCGAGCTGGCCACCCCTTACTTTGGAAAGTTTTCCGACAAGCGGCTTTTGCAGCAGAAAGTCCACGCCCTGGGTGGGGAAATCGGTACCCGGCTGACGGTCATCAGTCCCGATGGCATTGTCCTGGCCGATTCGGAAAAAAATCCGCAGGCAATGGACAACCATGGGAGCCGTCCGGAAATCATGGAATCCCGCTACCATGCCTGTGGCGTCGCCCTGCGGCTCAGCGACACCCTGAAGACCCAGATGATGTATCTGGCCCGCGCTGTCTATGCCAACCAGGAACTGCTTGGTTATGTGAGAAGTTCGCTGCCCCTGGCAACCATTAACCAGCAGCTCGCCAGAATCAGGTGGCTGGTTGCCTCCAGCATCGGTCTCATAACCGTGACCGCCCTCCTGCTGGGCTTTTTTCTGGCCCGACATTTTATTCGACCATTAACCAGGATGACCGAGATGGCCGAAGCCATGGCAGAGGGGAACTTTGACGGCAAGCTGAAGATACAGCGCAAGGATGAGGTCGGCAGGCTTGCCCAGTCCCTCAACCGGATGGCAGTCAATTCCCGCCAACGCCTGGAAACCATCAATACCGATCGCCATAAACTTAATGCCATCCTCGCCAGCATGACGGAAGGGGTGGTGGCGGTAAACCAGGATAAACAGATTATTCACATAAATGACGCCGCCGCCAGACTTTTAGCAGTTGACCCGGCAACCTGTTTCGGCAGATCCATCTGGGAAGTGAGCAGGCGACAGCCGCTGTGCGACATCCTTGCCAGTGACAGCACGACTTTGCAAGAAACAAAAACCTCCATGAAGATCTCCTATGGAACCAGAAATCAGGAAATTGAAATCCATGCAGCCCCCCTGAAGGATGGTTCCGGACAGCCGGTGGGCGCTATGGCGGTGCTGCACGACGTCTCCGAGCTGCGCCACCTGGAAACTGTCCGCCGTGATTTTGTCGTTAATGCGTCCCACGAGTTGAAAACCCCCATTACCGCCATCAGGGGACTGGTGGAAACCATCCTTGATGACTTCGATCACATGTCCCCGGAGCAGCAGCTTCTCTTTCTCCAGAAGATCCGCAACCAGTCAGTTCGGCTGTCAGCAATCGTTGTTGATCTCATGGCCCTTTCCCGCTTTGAAACCCGGGATGATCTGATGCTCACCATTCCCCTTGACTTGGCAGACATCGCTACCCAGGCCATCAAAAGTCTGACCCCCTCGGCTGAGGAAAAGGAGCTGCAGCTTGATCTGGAGTTGGCTGAAATACCGCTGGAATTCATTGGCGATGAAGACGCTATCACCCAGGCAGTCACCAATCTACTTGATAACGCCATAAAATACACCCCCCCGCATGGTCATGTCTGGGTACGCTTGCGAACCTTTGGCAATGAGGCAATAATCGAAGTGGCAGACAACGGCATCGGCATTGAACCAAAAGATCAACAGCGTATATTTGAACGCTTCTACCGGGTCGACAAAGCCCGTTCGCGTGAGCTCGGCGGCACCGGGCTTGGCCTTGCCATTGTCAGGCATATTGCTATGGTCTACCGCGGCCGGGTTGAAGTTGAAAGTGTCCCGGGCCGGGGGAGCACCTTTCGCCTTATCCTGCCGCTGGCACCCGAAAATACGGGTCAAAAGTAAAACTGTGCTACATAATCCTTTTTACAGGAGCAAGGGAATGTCCAAACATCTAGAGCGGGAGCTGAATTACCTCAACAAAGAGTTGATGAGCATTGCCGCCATGGTTGAGAACGCAACGGAAAAGGCCCTGACTGCACTGGTGGAACGTCGTGAAGAACTGGCCAGGGAGGTCATTGAAGAAGATTATCTGATCAATGACAAAGAGGTAAAGATTGAGGAAGAATGCCTGAAAATTCTCGCCCTGCACCAACCGGTGGCCGTCGATCTTCGTTTTGTCATTACCGTCCTCAAAATCAACAATGATCTGGAGCGGGTCGGAGATCTGGCAGTCAATATTGCCGAACGAGCCGTGTATCTGGCCGCCAAAGAGATGCTGACGGTAACCCTCAATTTCCCCAAAATGGCTGCCGGCGTCAAGGAAATGCTGCAAGGCAGCCTTGATGCCCTGACCAGCAGGGATACCGACCTTGCCCGGCGAGTCATCGCCATGGATGATGCCATTGATGATGCCAACCGGGAAATGTACCTGGCTTTGCGGCGCCTGATGCGGGACAATCCGGCAACCATCAACAGAGCCCTGCACCTGGTTTCCGCCTCCCGTCACCTGGAGCGGATTGCCGATCTGGCCACCAATATCGCCGAAGATGTCATCTACATGGTTGAAGGCGAAGTTGTCCGCCACAAAGCGGCAAATTTTCTCAAGCTCGAAGATAAAGAGTAGCCCAATCTGCAGTCCCCCTTCTTCTACTCCCCATAGCAGGGGCAGTAACACAATGCTAAGCTACCCAGCTTCGGCTGTCATAGCAGATGCCCTGCAGATTTTTTTGGCAGGGCCGTTTTTCCTGCCCATCTTTATCATACCTTTATCTTTTCCTGTTATTGTTTCGCAGATTGTTTCCTAGAACCATTTTTTCACGCTCCACCATGAGATAGTATGTCTTCACTCTTGATTTTTGCTCTGCTGTGTCTGACCGCCACTGCTTACGTACTCGGACGCCAACGTTCGCTGAAGGCTGCTAAGCGGGCCGGCGGCATCAGCAAGCTGCATTCACGGCCATCATACTATGGAACCTTGGTCGCTCTCTGGTGCGGCCTGCCGGCTTTTTTGCTCTACGGCATCTGGCAGGCAGGCGAGTCAAGCATCATCACCCGCCTGGTTACCGCCTCCCTGCCGGAACACATCCGCTCACTGCCGGCCAATGAGCTGGGCCTGCTGATGAATGACGTCAAGAATATGGTCGCCGGCAACATTGTTTCATCGCACATGAACCAGGAAATGCTTGCTGCCGCCGAACATTATCGCTCACTGCTGTCCATAAGCCATGCGACCATTGCCGTTCTGGTGCTCGTTCTGGCGATCACCGCAACGCTCCTTGTTGCCCGTTGCATCAAACCGACGATGAGAGCCCGCAATCAGGTTGAAAAGGTCATGAACCTTCTGCTGCTCGCCTCATCAACGCTGGCCGTGTTCACTACCATCGGCATTGTTTTATCAGTCCTTTTTGAAGCCATCCGTTTCTTCAGAACGATTCCTGTCAGTGATTTCCTTTTCGGACTCACCTGGAGTCCGCAGATGGCTATCAGAACCGACCAGGTAGGCTCTTCCGGAGCGTTCGGAGCGGTGCCGATTTTCACCGGCACTTTGATGATTGCCGGGATCGCCATGATGGTAGCTGTTCCCTTGGGACTGATGTCAGCCATCTACCTGTCGGAATATGCCCGTCCTGCCGCACGTACGGTCGTCAAACCGCTTCTGGAAATCCTTGCCGGCATTCCAACGGTGGTCTATGGCTTTTTTGCCGCCCTGACCGTTGCCCCCCTGGTGCGTGGTTTCGGCAGCCGCCTCGGGCTTGACGTGTCATCGGAAAGTGCCCTGGTTGCCGGGCTGGTTATGGGAATCATGATTATTCCGTTTATCTCCTCCCTTTCCGATGACGTCATCAATGCGGTACCTCAATCTCTGCGGGACGGAGCTTATGCCCTGGGGGCCACCACATCGGAAACCATCCGCCAAGTGGTGATTCCGGCTGCATTGCCGGGAATCGTCAGCGGCGTCCTGCTGGCTGTTTCCCGGGCCATCGGTGAAACCATGATTGTCGTCATGGCCGCCGGCCTGAGTGCCAACCTGACCGCCAATCCCATGCAGGCGGTGACCACCGTAACCGTTCAGATTGTCACCCTGCTGGTGGGCGACCAGGAATTTGACAGCCCCAAAACATTGGCGGCTTTTGCCCTTGGTCTAGTGCTCTTCATCATCACCCTGGTGCTCAACATCATCGCTCTACAGGTGGTCAAAAAATATCGTGAACAGTATGAATAACGCACAGCCGACGAGAAGACCTGCCTATGAAATTGTCCAGGCCGGGCTGAGGAAACGCTACCGGGCTGAACGACGGTTCCGTTTCCTCGGAGGAGCGGCCATTGTCATCAGCCTCATGTTTCTGGCCATCCTCTTTGCCGACATCTGCGGGAAAGGCCTGCCGGCGTTCAGGCAGACACACATCAAGCTGCCGGTTTATTTTGATGCCGCCCTGCTCCCGGCCAATCAACTGGAAAAGGCCGATTACCAAAGCCTGGTAAAACAGGCCTGCCGCACCCTTTTCCCCGACGTGAAAGATCGACGGCAAAAACGGGCGCTTTACGGACTGGTCAGTTCCGGTGCCGGATTTAAGCTGCGGCAGATGGTGCTTGACAACCCGGCAATGATCGGCACCACCCGGGAGGTCTGGGTAGCGGCCGATGATGGTGTGGATATGCTGACCAAAGGGCAGCTGCAAGGGAATACTGATGGTGGGCGTTTTTCACCAGCCCAGTTGAGCTGGATAGGTCAACTGGAGGATAAGGGACGCCTCCGGCGGCAGTTCAACGTCGCCTTGTTCACCAACGGCGATTCCCGGGACCCGGAACTTTCCGGTGTCTGGGGAGCCTTCTGCGGCTCCTGTTTTACCCTGCTGGTTACCCTGATGCTCTCATTTCCTATCGGGGTTGCCGCAGCAATCTACCTCGAGGAGTTTGCCCCAAGAAATCGCTGGACTGAATTTATTGAGGTCAACATCAACAACCTAGCGGCCGTACCCTCGATCATCTTTGGTCTTCTGGGGCTGGCGGTCTTCATCAATTTCTTTGGCTTGCCGCGTTCGGCACCACTGGTGGGTGGGTTCGTCCTGACGCTGATGACCTTGCCCACGATTATCATCGCCGGCCGGGCAGCCCTGAAGTCGGTTCCGCCGTCGATCAGGGAAGCAGCCCTGGGCATCGGGGCATCACATATGCAGACGGTCATGCATCACGTCCTGCCGCTGGCCATGCCCGGCATGCTCACGGGCACGATCATCGGCATGGCCCGGGCCCTGGGGGAGACCGCGCCCTTATTGATGATCGGCATGGTCGCTTTCATCGTTGACATTCCCACACGTTTTACCTCGCCGGCAACCGCGTTGCCGGTCCAGATCTACCTGTGGGCCGACAGTCCGGAACGGGCCTTTATTGAGCGGACATCAGCGGCAATCATTGTTCTGCTGCTGTTCTTGATTACCATGAACGCCACAGCGGTTTTTTTACGGAAGAAGTTTGAGCGCCGCTGGTAAACAGCTTTTTCTGAACCCTGAGGGTAGTGGACCCGACGGGCAGCGGATAAAGAACAAAAAAATAAACATACTATGGAGGAAAAAAATGAAGAGGAAACTTTTACTCGTTGTTGCGGCTCTGCTCCTGTCAATGCCTACCGGCATGGCCATGGCAAGCTCGGCAAGGGATTACATTTCGATTGTCGGCTCCTCGACAGTGTATCCCTTTGCTACCGTTGTCGCCGAGCAGTTCGGCAAAACCACCAATTTCAAAACACCAAAAATTGAATCAACCGGTTCCGGCGGCGGGTTGAAGCTTTTTGCCGCCGGCATCGGCGTCCAGCACCCCGATATCACCAATGCCTCGCGGCGGATTAAAAAATCCGAGTACGAACTCTGCCAGAAGAACGGCATCAAGGACATTGTTGAAATCAAGATCGGCTATGACGGCATTGTGGTAGCCAATGCCAAAGCGGCGCCAACTTTCCACCTGAGCAGCAAGGACCTTTTCCTGGCCTTGGCTAAAGAGGTGCCGAATCCCGCTGGCGGCGAACAACTGATCGCCAACCCCTACACCACCTGGAAGCAGATTGACGCCAACCTGCCGAATATCAAGATCAGGGTTCTTGGACCACCCCCGACTTCCGGCACTCGTGATGCTTTTGTTGAACTGGCAATGGAAAGCGGCGCTAAATCAATTGCCTGGCTGAGCGATGTACGGAAAAAAGACAAAAAACGCTTTACCGCTATTGCCCACACCATTCGAGAAGACGGCGTTTACGTCGAAGCAGGCGAAAACGACAACCTGATTGTCCAAAAACTTGAGGCCGACCATGATGCCCTGGGCATTTTCGGTTTCAGCTTCCTTGACCAGAATGCCGACAGGGTCCAGGGGTCGTTTGTGGATAACGTCGAACCGACCTTTGCCAACATTGCGGACAGCTCTTATCCGGTTTCACGGGCGCTTTACTTTTATGTCAAAAAAGCGCATGTTGATGTCATTCCCGGTATGCGGGGCTACCTGGAAGAATTCAGCAGCGAAAAGGCTTGGGGTGAAGAGGGCTATCTGAGTGAACGAGGCCTGATTCCCATGCCCAAGGCCGAACGTGACCATTACCGACGCGTGGCAACCGAACTCTTGCCGGTTCTTTCAGCTGATGATTTCAAATAATTATTCCCGGCGGCTGTTGGGGGCGGCAAATCCGCCTCTGACAGCCGCACCCATCATGTTACGTACAGGATTAATCATGGAAGGCAGCTGCACATGTCCCGCAGACAAAGGACTGGATCGTTCAGAAGAGCCGGTCAAAGGAAACCGCCGTGCTCCGGTAAATCGTGAATCACGCAAAACCGTCGGCACAGCGCTGGTGGAAAACCCGCGGATGGCCTGCCGGCAGGTACATGTCCATTACGGCGACAAACAGGCCATCAACAATGTTTCCCTGGATCTTGCCAGCAACGAAGTCATCGCCATGATCGGTCCGTCCGGCTGTGGTAAATCCACATTCCTGCGCTGCCTCAACCGAATGAATGACACCATTGACAACTGCCGAGTCAGCGGGACCATCACCCTTGATAATGAAGATATTTACGATCCGGCTTTGGATGTCGTGCTGCTGCGGGCCAAGGTCGGCATGGTATTCCAGAAACCCAATCCCTTTCCCAAGTCAATCTGGGAAAATGTCGCATACGGCCCGCGGATCCACGGACTGGCTGCTAGCCGGAGTGAACTTGATGATATCGTAGAGGAATCGTTAAAGAAAGCCGGGCTCTGGGATGAAGTGAGCGACCGGCTGGATCAGCCCGGGACCGGACTTTCCGGTGGCCAACAGCAGCGGCTCTGCATCGCCCGTACCATCGCCGTCAGCCCGGAAATTATTTTGATGGATGAGCCCTGCTCAGCCCTTGACCCCATCGCCACCGCCCGGATTGAAGACCTCATTGGCGAGCTGAAAGAAAATTTCACCATCGCCATCGTCACCCACTCCATGCAGCAGGCCTCCCGGGTCTCCCAGAGAACCGCATTTTTTCACCTGGGCGACCTGATTGAAGTGGCCCCCACCCGACAGATGTTCACCAACCCCCGGCACCAGCTCACCGAAGACTACATCACCGGCCGCTTCGGCTGATGCACCAACTTTTTCAAACGCACCATTTTTTTCTGTCTTACAGGAACTTTTCTCTACATACCCCCTATTTTTTGCTATCACCACCTTAAGTCAATGAATTTTACTCTTATAGCAGTAAAATTAATTGACTTAACAGACATCATATACTAATAAATAATAAATCAAATAAAAATCACTCTATATGGGGAATATATGCAATACCAACTAGCTAGCATTATTCATTTTCATCGACAACAAAGTGGGTTAAGCCAGCAGGAACTTGCTGAGCTGGCAGGGGTAGGAAAAAATTTAGTCTATGAACTGGAAAAAGGGAAACAGACGGTCCGGCTGGAAAACCTCTTAAAGGTTCTGCAGGCACTCAATATCGAACTTGATTTCATAAGTCCGCTCAGAGAAACTTATTTGCAGGCACACCGTCATGCGAACTGCTGATATATTCTTCCAGGATATCCTTGCCGGCCACCTCCAAGAGCAGGAGGATGGCCGGGGGTACAGTTTCGCATACAGGCCTGGATATGGCGGCCCCCCCATCTCCCTGACCATGCCGGTGCAAACGGAACCTTATATGTTTAATGATTTCCCCCCTTTTTTTGACGGTCTGCTACCGGAAGGGGTGCAACTGGATGCTCTGCTGCGGCAAAAAAAAATCGACCGAGATGATCGGTTCAGGCAACTGGTGACCGTTGGCGGCGATACCGTTGGCGCGGTAACCATAACCGAGACATCATGAACCGTTGCCCCATCACCTATGAGCCCTGCGAAGGACTGTATTCCAACAAAGGGCTGAAACTTCTCTCACGGCAGCTCACGGGGCTGCAGGCGCTCCCTTTTGCGGCCCATGAGCTGCGGCAGGAAGCTGCCGCCCGGGCCGGGAAGATGTCGATCCAAGGCATACAGCCAAAGCTTTCAGCCCGGCTGCTGGTTAAGGAACAGCGATTTGACTTGGTTGACCTTGGTGGCAGGTATATTCTCAAACCCCAGACCGCCGACTATCCTGAAATACCGGAGAATGAGGATCTCACCATGCGCTTGGCGGCCAAAGTCGGGATTGAGGTCCCACTGCACGGTTTGATCTATGGCAAAGACAGAGCCATGACCTATTTCATCAGACGTTTTGACCGAACCGGCCGGGGGAAAAAATACCATGTGGAAGATTTTGCCCAACTGGCGGGGCGAACCAGAGACACGAAATACCGATCAAGCATGGAACAGATAGCCCAGCTGATTGATACCTACTGCACCTTTCCAGCCATCGAAAAATTGAAGCTTTTCCGTCTGACCCTGTTCTGCTTTCTGGTGGGCAACGAAGATATGCACCTGAAAAATTTCTCCCTCCTGCGCCATAATGACATCATCTCCCTGTCGCCAGCCTATGACCTGCTGAACACCACCATTGCTCTGCGGCGACCGGTAGATGAATTGGCTTTGCCGCTCAATGGCAAAAAAAATCAGCTCACCTACAAAGACCTGATCAATTATTTTGCCAAGGACCGTTTGAAACTGGCAACCCAGGTGATCAACAAGGTTCTGTCCGTATTTGCCGCTACAGAGGCGGAGTGGCATTCATTGCTCCATAAGAGTTTCCTCTCTTCAGTGATGAAAGAACAATACCTCCGGGTTCTCAGCGAACGCTGGGCGAGAATCTTCCAGCGACGCTGAAAGATTCTCGCACCATCCGCCGCCTCAGCCGGAGGTGGTCTCCTCCTTTCGGGCATTCTGGAAGAGATAGGCGAAGTTGACCGGTTCGAGCAGAAAGGGCGCGAAACCACCGTCCACCGTCGCCTGGCTGATAATCTGCCGGGTAAAGGGGAACATCATGGTCGGTGCATCAACCGCCAGCACCACCTCTCGCTGTTGTTCAGGAATATTTTTCACCACAAAAACGCCACAGTGCTCGATCTCAGCAAGAAAAATTGTTTTATCATTTTCCCCTGCCTTCATCGTGGCGGTGATGGTCAGCGAAACTTCCCAGTAATCACCCTCAAGTTTTTTATTTTTCAACCCTAGATGGACTTCCATTTCCGGTTTGCCGGTTTCCTGAAAAATATCAGGGGCATGGGGGTTTTCAAAGGACAGGTCTTTGACATACAGTTTCTGTAATCGAAGATATGGTGTTTCACCATCAGTTTTCTTCAGGCGCTGTGCAGACATGGTTTTTTCCCTTTCCTGTTAAAGATCAACGTTACCACCACAGGTGATGATGCTGTTTTCTTATGGCAAATATGGCCTTGATGTCAAGGAAGATAGCATGGAATGATTTGAAAACTCTAAAAGGTCAGCATGCTGATCTCTGAAACCTGATTACCAACGGAAAAATTTAGGCTTTCCGGATGGAAAACAAATATGCTATGCTTTCAGGGTTGTTTTCAGCCCGTACATTCGCTCAATGGTGGCAACAATCCCGGCAGACTGACCCCTGAACCCCTGCGAGGTGCAGTTATGGCAAGAATAGGCAGAAATGATCCCTGTCCCTGCGGCAGTGGCCTGAAATACAAAAAATGCTGTCTTGGCAAGGCGGGCAGCCATATCCTGGCGGCGGCGGAAAAAAACAAGGAGGCGTCCCTCGGGGAGAGGATTGCCACCCTGCAGGAGAAGGCGGTTGCCGGACAGCAGTCGCTTTACACGCTGGGGGCATTTATCCTCTTCACGACAACAGCCGGAGATGGCTGGGTACTGGACATTACTGAAATGGACGCAGTACAAGTTGCCAGCAATGGAACAATACTGGATATTGTCATTGACGAAAGCCCTGAAACCATTGAAATCAACTGGACCAATCGTTTCGCCATTAAAGAGAGGAATTTTGTCACCACCTCCTATGCCGACAATACGGTCAGGACATGGGAGGGCTACCCTACTCACGGCATTGCCTCAGCCATGAAGAAAGTAAAGAAAAAATTCACCCCGGAGATGCTCCAGAGTATCCATCACGATGAGGATGAACCGGACATTGACCATGAACTCTAGATGGTAATGCAAGCTGATCTTTGACCTTGACAAAAGAGCCAATGCAACGGAAAAGAGGATAGTCAATGGTGGTTCCTCTGCGTCAGCCATCCCTCACGCTGGCACTCTTTGCTGCCTGCCTGCTGTCCCTGTGGGGCTGTGCCGGCCTTTCTCCCTGCCCCTCTGCAACCGCGGACAAGCTGGCTGAACATGCCGGCTTACAAAAACAGTTTATTCAGTCCGGGAACTTTGAGCTGTTGACCTACAGCCGGACAACCGCACCGGGAGCAGCGCTGACCATCTACATCGAAGGGGATGGTAGTGCCTGGCGGACCAGACGCTGCCTCTCATCCGATCCCACCCCGAAAAACCCAGTGGCACTGAAACTGGCACTGCTAGATCCGGCAGAAAATGTTGTCTATCTTGCCCGCCCCTGCCAGTATGTCATCAAAGCTGGAAAAGGCAACAACTGCAGTACCGGCTACTGGTCCACGAAAATTTTTTCACCACCGGTGATCGAGGCCATAAATCAGGCCTGCTCAATCATGAAAAAGCAGGCCGGGGCGAGGGAAATTCATCTGGTCGGTTATTCCGGCGGCGGTGCAGTAGCAGTGCTGACCGCGGCCCGGAGAGACGATATCCTCAGCATCCGCACGATCGCCGGCAATCTTGACCACCAGGAAGTCTGCCGCCAGCATCATATTTCGCCCTTGATCGGCTCATTAAACGCCATCGATGCGGCAGAAGTAATCAAGAATATTCCGCAAATTCATTTCTCCGGCAGCCGGGATCGGATCATACCCCCAGCAATTGTCAAACGTTTTATCGCCCGGCAAACCGAACCCAGATGTTCGAAGATAGTTCTGGTACGAAACGTTGATCATCATAAAGGGTGGCAGGAACAATGGCCGACACTGCTCAGGATGCCCTTGCCCTGCACTCTACCAACACCTGACAGAGAGTAAGCGCCGCTTATGGCTTTGTAGTACCATCCTCGATGGGATTATGCATGGCAGATATCAGAAGACAACCAACAAAGAGCAAAGGAGACAGTATGGACAAAAAAAGCTTGGTAATCGGCATCCTGTTGGCCACCATCTTCTTTCTAGCGACCGGATTCAGCGGCGGAAAGGGGAGCTATGAAGCGTTTGCCACCGGCAAGGGGTATGCGATACTGAACTGCGAAACGGGAGTATTGAAGACCTTTATTCCGGCAGAAAAAAACCGCTTTTTCACGGTGGAAATCAACTACGAAAAGGAATCGTTCACCAGGAAATTGGGGCAGGTTCACAACATGAAAGAATGATCTTCGCCGATCACATCCTCCAGGGGCTCCCGGTTAACATAGCGTTTCAGGTTCGCCAGCCACATCTGGCTTGCCCGCTGGCGGAAAAAAGGTGATGACCAGGCAATGTGGGGGGTGATAAAAACATTCGGCAGATCCCAGAAGGGATCATCCGGCGGCCACGGCTCTGCCGGCAGGACATCCAGGCATGCTTGACCGATGGCCTGTTCCTGCAGCGCCACGCGCAAATCTCCCAGATCAACGATCTGGCTGCGGGCAACATTGATGAGGGTCGCGGTGGATTTCATCAGCTGAAATTCGCGCCGCGCCATAATTCCTCTGGTCAGCGGGGTAAGCTCCAAGGCGAGGACAACAACATCCGCCCGGGGCAGAAACCTTGGCAGATCAGCCAAGGTTCCCTGCTGATCAACATCCGCCACCGGCCCAGGGGATTTCCTTATCCCCAGAACATGCATGCCGAAGGCCTTGCAAAACCTGGCCAACGGTTGCCCCACATGCCCGAGACCGACAATCAGGACGGTTGTTCCCTGCAGACTCTGCAGGGGCAGCCGCTCCCAGCGATGCTGGCTTTGGTGAAAAGAGAGGCTGCCAAACCGCTTTGCCGTCCAGAGCATCAGACCAATGACAAATTCCACCACCTCATTGGCGTTGGCTCCGGGGCTGTTGGTCAGGATAATATCTTTTGCTATGATGCGTTCGTAAAAGTCACCGTCGATACCTGAATTTTCCGTATGGACCCATTTCAGGGCTGATATCTGGAGCAGTGCTTCTTTGAATGGCGGACAGTAGGCATCGCCGATCAGAACGGCAAGTTCGCAGTCGGCCGGCGATGACGACCAGCTCCCGTCCGGCTCGAAAAGGGCCCAGGAGGAGTGCGGCACGACACACTTGACCTGTTCGGCATACTGATCGTGGAATGATCTGGCAGCGGCAATTTTCATAAACGTACGTGGAAGGCCTTAACCTTGTCCATAATGCACTCAGGACAAGGACAGCGTGTCACCCAGCTTGCCCAAAGCCTGAGTCTGCGGGAAACCCCAGCAGTCAACAGCATACAGGCAGTCGCGGCAAGCTTCAACCTTGGCGTAACCAAGCATATCACTAAAAAGCATGCAATGGGCATCCAACTGATGTCCACTGTCAACAAAAGCCCGGTCAGGATCCACTTCCCGGTAATCTTTGAATTCATCAAGTTTACATGGTGGCAGGCCCTGGAGAAAAACCGTAACACCTTTTTTCTCCAGCAGACGAATTGCCTCGCCAAGAAAACTTTTCAGTTCGGTAAAATCTTCCGGAACAAACTGGTCAACCTGCCGGGCAGTTGCTTCAAAAAAAAACGGCAGGGTAAAAAGTGCTTTGGAGGTGCCTAGATCACCAATAAGCCGACCCATATCAGGCAGACAGCGGAAGTTTGATTTAAGTACCACACTGTTGGTTCTGACCGGCAGCTGACAATCCAGAAGATTCTTGATCCCAGCAAGGCGTCTGGCAAACGTCTTGGTAGTACCGGTAAGCTGATCACAGGCAGCCTCATCATGATAGCTGAAACCCACCAGCACCCGGTTAAGGAACGGTGCACATTCTTTGACGAACTGCCGGTCGTGAAATCGGATGGCATTGGTGTGGAGATAGGTGGTTAATCCCTGCTCTTTAATGAACTTCAGGGTTGCAAGAAACTCCCTATGAATGGTCGGCTCACCACCGGACAAACACACCTCACTGATCTTATACGTTTCCTTAAAAAACAGGATATTGGCGGCAATCTCCTCGAAGTTCATGGTGCGCTTACCCTGATTGTTGCTGATGCAGCAGTAGCCGCAGCGTGAATTGCAGGTGTAGTTTGCCTTGATCTCAAGCTTGGTAAAATTGGGCATGATTATCTTTCATGACAGGGTTATCTGCAAGGTGCATCATTGAAAGAAGGCAACGCTCAAACCAACGGCAACGTTATGCCAACCACAGGGGAAGTGATAACGTAGCATTGCAAGCCAGAGAGCAATCTATGTGATCGCTTTCCCCATGTCAAGGTCAAAAAAATCTGGCTTTTGGCAATGGTACACGGTATGAAGGAACGATAATCATCTTCTCACCATACCTTGGGAAAAGCATCCGCCCCATATGAAGAAATTTTTTCATCTTCCCCTGAAGTCATCAGTCGAGGGTATCATCTGGCCCCCCATGAGCAATCCCCGGGCAGCAGCCCACCTGGCCATGCAATACCAGCTGGAACACACCCAGCGGCTGACAACTGAAGAAATCCAACAGCACCAATTACAGCAGCTTAATCTCCTCTGGCACTACGCCTGCCGCCAAGTTCCCTATTACCGTCAACGCCTGCCGCTGCTACCCTTCAGCGAACGAGAGCCATTGACCTGGGATCACTGGCAACGGATTCCCCTGTTAACCAGAGACAACATCCAGATGGAACAAGACTCCCTCTTAAGCCGCAATGTGCCGCCAAAACATGGCAAACCATTCAAAACTCAAACTTCCGGTTCAACCGCCAAACCCCTGACCGTTTGGCACAGCAGTTTGACCACCTTTTTCTGGCGGGCCTTCACCCTGCGGGAACACTTCTGGCACCAGCGTGATTTTTCCGGCAAGCTGGCGGCCATTCGCTTTATCAACAACAAAAATGCCAGGGCACCCCATGGTTTGCAGCTGGGAGGCTGGGGGACTTCAACGGACATTGTCCTTAAAACCGGACCGGCCTGCTTCCTTGACATCAAAACCCCCCTGGAAGAGCAGGCGTCCTGGCTTGACCGTGAGCAGCCACAATTTTTGCTCTCCTATCCAACCAACATCCTGGCACTGGCACATCATTTTAAAAACTCCGGAAAAGCATTAAGCAACCTTCAGGAAGTGAGAACCTTCGGCGAGACGGTAACCGACGAAACCAGAACATTGTGCCAAGAGGTGTGGGGTGTCGAGCTCACTGATATGTACAGCACCCGTGAAGTCGGCTATATAGCCCTTCAGTGCCCGGAAGAACGCCAGTACCATGTCCAGGCAGAAAACGTCCTGGTTGAAATTCTGCGTGACGACGGCACGTCCTGCAGTCCGGGTGAAGTCGGCAAGGTGGTTATCACCCCCCTGCACAATTTTGCCTCGCCGCTCATCCGCTATGATATCGGCGACTACGCTGTATTAGGCGAGCCCTGTCCCTGCGGCCGGGGACTGCCGGTGATCAACAAGATCATGGGCCGGGTGCGCAACATGCTTACCCTACCCACCGGCCAGCGATTTTGGCCCAGCTTCAACTACAAGGGACTCACTAAGGTCGTGGCCTACCGCCAGATTCAGATCTGCCAGCATACCGCATCAGAGCTGGAAATTCGACTGGTGGTCGATGGGCAGATTTCCACTGATCAGGAAAAGGAGATGACGGCAATCATCCACAAAGCGCTCAACTACCCTTTTGCCATTGCTTTCACCTATGCCGACACCATCCCCAGAACAAAAGGGGGGAAATACGAGGAGTTCATCTCCCATGTTGCCTGATAACGCACCTCTACAATCATCCTTTCGGAGCATCGCATGGCCCACGATACCCTCCCCCCAGGCCGCCGCCCACCTAGCCATGCAGTACCAGCTGGAGCAAAGCCAGTGGCTGGAGGAACAGGATATCCGCCGCCGGCAGCTGTTGCAGCTACGGCCTCTCTACTCCCATGCCGCTCAACATGTTCCTTTTTACCAACAGCATCTTAATGCACTGCCATGTGACCAGCTGGCACCCATCAGCTGGGAGCAGTGGCAGGCCATCCCCTTGTTGACCCGCAATGACCTCCAGCAGGCAGGGGACTCTATTGTAAGCACCAGCCTGCCACCCGGGCATGGCAAACCCTTTCCCACTGCTACCTCCGGTTCAACAGGCAAACCGGTCACCGTCTGGCATAATGACATTATCACCTTTTTCTGGCTTGCCTTTACCCTGCGGGAACACATGTGGCATCAGCGGGACGTTGCCGGTAAGCGGGCCTCAATACGTTACACCGGCGGCAACAATGCTGATCCTCCCTCGGGGCTGCAGTTTAAAAGCTGGGGAGCACCCACTGCTATACTGTTTAAAGCGGGGCCATCCTGCATCCTCGACATCAAAACCCCTCTTGATGAGCAGGCGGCCTGGCTGGTACGTGAGCAGCCTGACTATCTCCTCACCCACCCCACCAACGCCCACGCCCTGGCTCACCATTTCAAGCAATCTTCTGAAAGACTTCACAACCTTAAGGAGGTGAGGACCCTGGCAGAAACCCTGACCGCAGAAACGGTAGCCCTCTGCAAGGAAGTCTGGGGAGTAGAGGTTACCGACATGTACAGCACCAAAGAAGTCGGCTATATAGCCCTCCAGTGCCCCGAGCAGAGGACATATCATGTCCAGGCAGAAAATGTCCTGGTTGAAATTCTCCGTGAGGACGGCACCCCCTGCCGGCCAGGCGAAGTGGGCAAAGTAGTCATAACTTCCCTGCACAACTACGCGTCACCGATCATTCGCTATGATATCGGTGATTATGCCGAAGTCGGGACGCCCTGTGCCTGTGGCCGGGGCTTGCCGGTGATCAATAAGATTATGGGCCGCGTACGAAACATCCTGACCCTGCCAAGCGGTATCAAACATTGGCCGGTGTTCAATTACCCGGGTCTGGAAGCGGTGGTCCCCTTCCGCCAGATCCAGGTTTTACAGCATACTCCAGACAGTCTGGAAGTACGGCTTGTGGTTGAGAAAAAGGTCAGTCATGATCAGGAAAAACAGATGAAAACGATTATTCAAGATGCGCTCCACTTCCCTTTTGCGGTGACCTTCAGTTACCATGATGAGATCCCCAGGACCAGGGGAGGAAAGTTCGAGGAATTTATCTCCTTCGTTTCATAACCATCCTCTAAGCATCCATATTCCATCATCAGCACCGTTAAACCTGTTTACAGGAGAACTGAAAAAGATGCGCGGCCAGAAAGCACAGAGAATAAAGTCTGCATTCATTCACCGTTGTGGACTTGATGACCATGAGCGGCAACAGGCAGTCGAAGCCGTTATCGCCAGAGCTAAAAAAGAAAACCTCGAAACTATCCGCCTCTCTTTTGCCGACCAGCATGGCATTTTTCGCGGCAAGACGATCACTGTTGATGGTCTTGCTGCGGCACTGATGGATGGCTGCACCATAACCAGCACCCTGCTGCTGAAAGACACCTCCCATCGCACGGTATTTCCCATCTGGACGCCGCCAGGACCCTTTGGCCGTCCCCAACTCATGGGCGGCGCTGATGTCATGATGGTTCCCGACCCGCATACGTTTCGCATTCTTCCCTGGTCGCCTGCAACCGGCTGGCTATTGTGTGATCTCTATTTCACCGATGGCATCGCCATCCCCTTTTCCAGCCGCCACCAGGGACGGCGGGCCGTTGAAGCACTGGCACAGGCGGGCTATCGCTACCGGGCCGGTCTGGAAGTGGAGTTTCATCTTTTCAGACTTGTGGACCCCCACCTCCGCTGTGACCAGGCAGGCCATCCTCCACAACCGCCGGAGGTCAACCTCCTGGCCCATGGCTATCAGTATCTGACCGAACTCAGAGCCGATGAACTGGAACCGGTGCTGGACCTTCTCCGCCGGACCGCCCTGGAGCTTGGTTTACCCGTCCGCTCCGTGGAGGTAGAATTCGGTCCCAGCCAGGTGGAATTTACCTTTCACCCGGAAGAGGGCATCGGGCAGGCGGACAACATGATGATCTTTCGCAACGCGGTGAAGCAGGTATGCCGCCGACAAGGTTATCACGCCACCTTTATGTGCCGCCCATCCCTGCCGAATCTCTTCTCCAGCGGCTGGCACCTGCACCAGTCTCTGACTGATCATCATAGCGGCCGTAACATCTTTGTTCCTGACAACCCCACAGAGTGGCTTTCCCCCATCGGTTGTCACTATGTCGGCGGTCTGCTTCGGCATGCCGCTGCCTGCTGCGTCTTTACCACCCCGACAGTCAACGGCTACCAGCGCTACCGGCCTTACACCCTGGCTCCCGACCGGGCTGTCTGGGGAAGGGAAAATCGCGGCGCCATGATCCGGACCATTGGCGGCCCAGGGAATCCGGACACCCGGATTGAAAACCGCATTGCTGAACCGGCAGCGAACCCCTATCTCGCCTTTGCCTCACAGATCTACGCCGGACTGGATGGCATCCAGACAAAAACAGCTCCCGGTCCGCCCAGCGATGCCCCCTACGAAGCGGAAGCTCGGCTTCTGCCTCGCAGCCTGTCCGAAGCACTCCAAGCCCTAAGAGCTGACCGTGTCATCACTGAAGCCATGGGAGAGGAATTCATCAATTATATCACAACCATCAAAGATGCTGAAGTTGACCGGTTTATGACCGAGATAAGCGCGTGGGAGCAGAAAGAGTATTTTGAAATCTTCTGATTAGCAGCACATGGCATTGTGCGGGGACAATTGGTTACCCGTAGAAGGGAGCAAATGATACGCATCGCCATCACCGGATCCCACTCAGTGGGGAAAACCACCCTGGCCAAAAAACTTATGAAGAAGTTGTCAGCTATGGATATGAGCAGCATGGTCGCGGAGGAACCCATTGAGGTTGTCCGTCGCCAGCATCCTGGGATTGTCAACGATCCAAACACCTTCTACATAAGGCTTTTGGAAGAACACTTCAAAAGACTCAATGGAATTGATTGCGACTGCTGTCTCTATGACCGGAGTTTAATGGACCTGCTCGTCTATTACCGGCTCGAGGAACCGGACAATCCCGCTTTTACTTCATTGCTGGAGGAAATGCTGCAGTGGTATGTCCGGTCAATTGATCTGTTTTTCTATCTGCCGATCGAATTTCCCCTGGTGGCCGATGGCCGACGGCCGCTCAGTGAAACCTACCGCGAGCAGGTAGATGAAATGCTTAAAACGGTTGCCAGAAAGGCTGCCATCAGGTGGATTACCATTGCGGGCAGTATCCAAGAGAGGGTTGCAAAAGCAGTAGCCGTAATAAGAACGTATGATTCCTCTCTGGAGAGATAAGCACCGGGGCTATATTCCTTGGCAAGACCATACTTCAGCAGCTGTGCTGCTTCTTATCCGGCCTGGGGAAAAACACATCGTCCCCTTCCCGGTATTTTCGCGCACCACCTAAGCCTACCAGCTCTCGTGCCTCTGCCGGAGTAGCCACTCGCCGCTCAATCTCATGGGCAAGCCGGACAATCCTTTTGACCAGCGCCTCATTGGTTGCCAGTGTCCGGCGGGCAAAATCCATGTAGAAATAGTCCTCTATCCCCACCCGAACACCACCACCGGCCACCAGGGCAGCCATATTCATGGACAGCTGAAAATGCCCTAGACCTGCCGCCGCCCAAAATGAGTTTCCAGGCAGAGCGTTGATCATTACCGCCAGATTGCCGACCGTCGCAGGAATCTGTCCCAAACTCCCAAGCATGAGGTTGAAGTATTTCCGCCCCTGAAGACAGCCTTTCCGCTCAAGATAGCCAGCAAAACCGATCATGCCCAGATCAAAAACCTCCAATTCCGGTTTTATCTTCAGCTTCTGCATGGTTTCAGCCATGAGGAGAATCAGCTCAACAGAACTCACACTGGTGCCGGCAGCAAAATTCATTGAACCCAGAGTAAGACTGGCCATATCAGGTTTTGCCTGGCCAGTCAGGTGCAGCACCTCAGTACGTTTTTCAAACTCGCGCCAATGGCGACCGGAGCAGCTGACACACACAATAAGGCCAGGACACTCTCTCCGTAGGCCGGAGAGAATCCGTTCATAGACCGACGCCTTTCACGTTGGGGAGCCATCTGTATCAAAGGCGTGGACATGGACAATCCTGGCCCCGGCAGCATACACCTTAACCGCATCGGCAACAATCTCTTCCTCAGCTATGGGGACAAACCGGGTAACTTTCTTAGTGGGCACCAAACCGGACAGACAGACATTGATTACCAGTGGCGGATATGGTGACAAAGGGTGGGGATCATTGTAAACCATAAAAATATCCTCGTTCTTTCCCTGGCGGTCCCACGCCTAATTCATCGTAGATTCTGCGCTCCATTGACACACAAAAAGATCCTGCCGCAAAACGCTTTGCCCTTTCCCGATACGTTAGGCTATAATAAGCAAAATAATGCTTGATAATTTTATCTGGGGGAGTCGTCTATGAAAAAACTTATCATCTACGGCACCAGCAACACCATGATCATCAAGCTGGTGGAAGCAATCAACAGGAAGCGCAGCACCTATGAGTTGCTGGGATTCATACAAAGTCACGACAATGAACCGCCCTCTGGCCTGCTGGGGTACCCGATCCTCGGAACCGAAGAGCACATCCCGGCACTACAGCAGCAATTGGACGCCTGTTTTTTCCCCCAACATCAACTATACTCCTGCCAGGATGCGTGAATCTGACCTCTTGCTGGATGCCTGCGGCTGTCAAACCGTCTCCCTGATTCACCCTGATATCGATATGGCACATACATCCTACGGACGAAATGTCATGCTCTGTGAGGGAACCATTGTCGGTCCGGGGGCAACCATCGGCAACCATCTCACCTGCCGTTTAGGCAGCATCATCAGTCACGATGTTACCATTGAGAACTATGTCTACATCAGCCCGGGAGTAACCATCTGTGGAGGAGCACATCTCAAAGAAGGTTGTGATATCGGCGCTGGCGCAACCATCCTGCCAAAAAAAACTATTGGTCGCAATGCCATTATCGGTGCCGGTGCCGTAGTTACCAAGGATATTCCCGATAACGTTACTGCGGTTGGCGTACCGGCCACCATCATCAAAGACCACAAAATAGCAACGTAGCATCCATGGGTGATTCCCGACTATAAGGATGTCATGATTGCCCGGGAACCGGCATGAACTCCGAGGTAAAATTCTGATATTTCCCCCCGGCGGTCGTGGTATGCGGTCCATCACCGTTATCCTCAATGCAGGAACATTCCCGCTGCCAAACTCTTGCCAGCGGACCATCAACTGGGCAAAAAACTCCCCGGGCAACGGAGCTGCGGCAGCTACCCTGAGGGTGAAATTTTTTTCCTTATCTTGATGCAGTTGATATTGTCTCAGGTTTTTGGAGATATCCTCGGACATTGCAATCAAAGCTTTTGAAAGGGCGGCAAAACGCTCCATGGTGCCCGGCGGCAAAGAGGCAAGCCGGCGATAACGACCATGAATCCTGCCAAACGAGGGCAGGGTACGGCCACAGGGACAGGGACCAGCCACTACTTGGGCTAGGTCACCGGTATCATAGCGCAGCAGGGGCATAGCCGCGTTGTTCAGGGCGGTCACCAGGATGCGGCCGCGCTGACCCGGTCCACAAGGCCGGCCGTCATCATCGACGATCTCCACATAGCAGTGTTCAACATGCACATGATAGCAGCCCCCTTCAGGACAATAGGCTGCCACCAAGCCGATCTCATTAAGGCCATAGCTCTGGTGGACCGACAGGTTGAACGTTCGTTCAATCCGCTCCTGCATCTCCGAAGTCAATTCCTGGGCAATGGCATGCAACCCCTTCAAGCTCGTCGGGATTTCTTCACCCTGGTAGGCCAGGGCCAACTGCTCCAGATCCGCCGCCTGGGCAATGAGATAAGCGGGCCGGATTTTTGCGAGCCACTGCTTCTGCTTTTCAATGGGGTTGCCCCGGTAAAAGCCATAGAACGGCGCTGTCTCAAAGTAGGGACCCTCCCGCTGTCTCAGGAACCCGAACATCTGGCCGCTTTTTCTGGTATGCAAAACCTCCACCGGCTGGCCGGTGCTCCCGGAGGTTTTTGTCAGCCACTGAACAACGTCGTCCCGGGGTAGACTGGCAGGAGTCAGGTAATCTTTGCATTCCTGCAAAAGCAACTTGGTCAGCGGCGGAATTTTCTGCAGATCGTCTGGCCGATCAACGTCAAAACGCCGCATCCCTGCTTCTTTGAACAACTGCTTGTAATAGGGTATCTTGCGGCTGCAGTAGCGCAGGATTTGCTGTACCGCTTGCCAGTGCCGCCGATCCTGCTCCTCTTGGAGCAGAAATTCATTTTTCAGCAGCGTATCAAAGATGGTCATACCGGCGCACTGGGGCCGTAGCCGCCAGCGGCTCTGCTGTTGCAGCTCACGGGCAAGCGTAGTCTTTTCAGATGGATTCATACACCTATCTGGTTACCATTCTCCAACCGGAACCACCCCAGGTACTACCTTTTCTTGCCGATCAGGTTGCGGCCGAACTTGATGAATCTGCGCACATCCGATCCTTCAATCCCCACCAGCATGGGCGCCTGGGTGTTGGGCAGCATTGCAACATCATAGATCTCCTCCACCGAGCCGCTGATCGTCAGTTTGTGAACGATCTCACCGTCGGTAAGGCGGATAAAATAGACGCCGCATTCCGGTTCCGCGCCGCGCTTCGGCAGCTCATCATCAAGGGGCAGACCTTTAAATGTCGAATGTCGCGGCTTGGAAATCCCGACGATGGCATAATCGCCGAAAAAGCGCAGGCCACGGACAAAACCTGGGCACCAGGCCAGCGGTTCAAACACACCTTTCTGCAGATCAACCGAGCCCAGGTAACCACGGCCGGCTTCCAGCAGCCACAGGCGGCCGCGGTAAAAACGCGGCGAATGGGGCATGGACAGGCCGGAAACCACTATTTTATCCGTCCGCACATCAATGAGCATGCCGCCGTCGGCCCGGTATTCCCGCCAGCCCTGGCTGACATTGCTGGGACCGACCACCGTGACATAGGCGGGCTCCCCCGCCTCCATACAGAAGCCGTTCAAATGGCAGCGATCCTCACCCACCAGATCATCCCCCTCAACGAAAGACGGCTTCCATAGGGGGCTGAAGCAGCCATGATCCTCGATATAGGCAAGGCAGTTGTACTTGGTAATCGCGGCAATCAGCTTGCCGTTGCGGTCATAGTTGAAGTCGTGGGTGTCAACCTTGCCGGTCACATGGCAGTGGCGGGGCAAAAAAATCTTGTCCCAGTCATCATAGACCTTCCCCTGCTCAAGACCGTTTTCGAACCGCCAGATCTGGAAATCAGTGCTGAGCAGCAGCCCCTCCTCCAGGGGCAGCATGGCCATCGCCCGGTCAAAGTTGCGTTCGGTCACCGCCAGCCGGCCCTTATTGGGACCGACCAGCACCACTTTGCCGGCGGTGTAGGTGCTGATGGCCAGGGCAGCGTTGGTGCTGGCCAGCCAAGGAACCAACTGCGGTGAAAAATGGAGATGAAAAGGGTTTTTCGGTTCATCGGTGGAAACATCATCACCGACCACGCGGGGCTGAGGGGGATTTTTTTGTCTTTCTTCCATGGAGTACTCCTGAAATGTTTACAACATCAACTGGCTAAAAGATTTAATGCTGAAAGTAAAAGGCTGTCGCCCGGCTGTCAATAAAAAAAATGCCCCGGCAGTCAACACGGGGCATTTTTTTATTGGTTGATACAACAGTTGTTAGAACTCGTAGCGCAGTTTGCCATTGACGCTATGGGCACCGAAATCTTCGCGGCCGAGATACTCATAGCCGACCTTGACACTCAGCGGGGAATCCGTGCCACCGATGGTAAGACCTGCCGACAGATCATAGGAAAATTCATCAGCATCAGCCCCCTTGGTGGCAAAGTGGGTGGTGCCGCCGACAAACACCGAGGTGGTTTCAATTTCATCACCCACCACATCGTAGTAGACCATGGCACCGAATTCCGGCGTCAGCAGCATTTTTTCACCCATCTTCCAGGTTCGGGTCAGCAGAACGCCGGCTCCCAGGTTGCAGGCATCATAATCATCGGTATCCACATCCAGGGCCAACGCGCCGCCCTTCTCGGTGTAATCATCAAGCTCGATATGGGTGTAATCCAACGATGCCTTCGGCGTTACCAGCCAGCCGCCGGCCAGGTATTCAAGACCACCGACCACCCGGGCATAGTAGGTGTTGCTGTCATAGCTGGACTTCAGCCGGGTCGTACCAAGCATCCGCTTGCCGTCGATCTCACCCCAGGCAATGGATAGCTGACCGTCAACAAACCAGCTGCCGGTATCATAGCCGCCGTAGAGGGTGACCATGTAGTCATCCGAGTCGAAGGACTCGTTGCTGTCATCCAGATCAGCATCTGATGTGGCAAAGCTGAGGGCTAAGCCGAGAGTGGTCTGGGTATTGAGCTGACGGTCGTACCCGATAGTTAGAGCGGTGGTGTCGGAGTCGTATCCCTCAATATCATCCCGCTCATCCTGGTCAACATCGGTATAGCGCACATCAACCCACATACCCTGGTCGGCCACCCCGTCACCAGTATTGACACCGGTGATCAGACTGCTCTGTTGGGTACTCTGCCGGTAGTTAATACTCCTGGTTACCAGATCGTTGAACTGCAGAATGCCGCTGATATTAGCGCCGCTGACATCCGGCGTCCAGTCTTCAGGACTGCTGGCAAAGGTGAACAGATCGTCCGCAAATGCGGCGGTAAAGGCGCGGGTGGCGTTAGCCGACAGGCCGGCTTCAGCCGGAGTCAGGAACGTGGCACTCATCACCAGGTTGTTGTCATCGGTCAAATCGGTCCAGGTGAGTTCCAGCATCGGGGAGTAGAGGCCCGTCGACTGCTGAAGGTTGATGTTTTCCAGGTTCCAGTCTCCCGTGCCTGAATAGAGGACATAATATTCAACCGACGAGGCAACGGTAAAGGTGTCGACCCCGTCACCGGTCTCCAGCACCGTTTCTCCCGGCGCCGTCAGACCAAGACCGTAGTTAATGACGGTCCGCTCGCCGGCCGTCCCCTCGTAAAGGGTCATCTCTTCCGGATCACCCATGGCAATGGCGACGGTGGAACCGTCAGCCAGGGTGGCACAGGAGGAAACAATGTTGTATGGCTCAGTCATTGCCAGATCGGTCGCATCAACCACATCGTCGGCATTGACATCTTCAAGCAGGCCGACACCCCGGGGATCAAGGGTCGCTTCGACGATACCGGTGGCAGCGTTGTTGAGCTCTTCAATCTGCAGGCGGCCAGAAACCAGGCCGGCATTGTTGACCGTTACCAGGGCAGCCCCTTCGCCGCCGTCGCCGTAGACAGCGAAGTCGGAACCGCTCACCGACGAGGTCAGGTCGACATTGACCGTAACATTGCTATAGCCATAATAGCCACCGCCTTGAGCAATGATGCCGAACCCATCCTGGCCGCCGTCATTGCTGGTGGTTGCACTGATGCTGGAGCCGTTGGTCAGGGTGATAACCGCGTTGCCTTGCACTCCGATACCGACGGCAACGGCATAGTCGCCATAGGTACCGTCGGCAATTGCCGAGGCGGTAATGGCGGAATTGTCAAGGGTGACCGTGGACATATCATCATCGCAGCATCCTCTCTCGATGCCGATGCCGACAGCCACGGCATAGCCATAGGCACCGGAGCCGGTGGCTAGAGCACTAACCGTCGAATTCTCCAGGCTAATGTCGACCAGATCGCCGGCATAGACTTCCATCCCCCAGGATTCGGCTCCGAACTCCCCACCAACCGTTGTCGCTACCGCCATCGCGGTCGCCGTCGAATCGGTCAGGCTGATGATCGCATGCTGGTCGGAATCAACATCGATGGCGTTGGCGACCGCGTACGCGTCACCATAGACCTCACCGGTGTGGCTGGCGGCCGCCATTGCCGTCACGGAGCTGTCGTCAAGACTGACGGTTACATTGTAATCACCGCTTTCGGCGTCGATGCCATCGGCTCCGGCATAAGCATCGGACTGTGGATCGTCAGTGCTGGCAGTAGCAGTCGCCATTGAGTTCACCGCGCTGCCGGCCGTCAGGGTTACCACCGTATTGTCATAACCTTCGACATAGATGCCAGAGGCCCAGGCATCGGCGTACTCGCCGCCATCGGCAGCGGCGGCGGCGGTCACCGTGCTGCCGTCAAGAGTGACCAAGTAATCGGCATCGTCGGCCTCGCCGTAGATGCCGTAGGCATTGGCAAAAGCCTGGCCATACACTTCATCATTGGTGGTGGCGATTGCGGAGGCCGTAACGCTCGAGTTGGTCAGGGTTACCGTGGCATCATCATAGTAATCAGTTCCCGCATAGATGCCATAGGCTTCGGCATCGGCCCTGGTCCAGGCATCGGTGCCAGCCCCGGTGGAGGTGGCGGTGGCGGTGGCTTCAACGGTGGAATTATCCAGGGTGATGGTGGCCTGCTTGTAATAGCCGTAGGCATAGACGCCTAAGGCATAGGCATAGGCGTCATCGGGAGCTTCGGCGGTGGCCGTGGCGACCACGCTGGAGTTGGTCAGGGTCACCGTGGAACCAAAATAGTCAACATCGGCCCAGATACCGTAGGCATCAGCAAAAGCATCACTTTCACTGGTGTACTCGTCACCGCTGGCGGTGGCTGTCGCGGTCGCAACAACGCTGGAGTCATCCAGGCTCACCAGGGCATCACCATAATACTCGTCATAGGCATAGATGCCGATGGCATAGGCATCGGCATCAACCGAGCCGTCAGCAGTGGCGATGGCGCTCACCGTTGAGTTGGCCAGCGTTACCTCAACGTCAGCATATTCATACGCTTCCGCCGTAATCCCAACGGCATCCGCCCAGGCCGACCCTTCAGCACCATCACCGATGGCATCGGCGGTGGCATTGGCATCAACCGTGGAATCACTGAGATCAACTGTGGTTTTGCCGTAATAATAACTGTAGGCATCAATACCGGTGGCTTCCGCTTCGGCTCTGGTTGCCGCGTCCGCACCAGCCGTCGTCGAGGTCGCCGTGGCATTTACGGTCACACTGGAATTGTCCAAGGTAACCGTAACATCCTTATAATAGCTGTAGGCATAGATGCCGTAGGCATCCGAATAGGCGTCTTCCGGCGCGGTGGCGCTACTGGTGGCGGTGACGCTGGAGTTGGTCAGGCTCACCGTTGTCGAGCCATCATCATCACCATCAGCGTAAATGCCATAGACAGTCGCCCAGGCATCACCGTCCGTGCTGTCGGCGGCACCGATGGCCGTTGCCGTTGCCGTCGCCTCAACACTGGAGTCAGTCAGGGTCACGAAGAGGCTGCCATCATCATCGTGGGTGGCGTAAATGCCATAGGCCTCAGCATCGGCATCATTATCATTGCCGGTGGTGGTGGCACTGGCATCGTTGGTGGCGGTGGCGGCAGCGGTCACCGTAGCGTTATCCAAGGTCACCGTCGTCGTGCCAGCATAGCCGTCAGCATAGATCCCATAGGCTTCGGCACGGGCATCCGTATTATCCACATCGTCACCGGTGCTGGTCAGCGACCCGGTCGCCGTCGCCGTAACCTCAGCATCATCAAGACTGATGGTCAGGTCGCCATAGTCTGCGTAGCCATCGATGCCGGTGGCATAGGCCTCCGCCCGGGCACCGTCATAGGCCGCCTCGGTCACCGTTGAGGTTGCCGAAGCGACAACTGATGCGCCGTTGCTCAGGCTGACGGCACCATCTCTGTATTCATCAGCCTCCAAGAAGATGCCGAAAGCCTCGCCGCCGGCATAGTCATGGGAGGTGCTGGTGGTGGTTACCGACACGCTGGAACCGTTGTCCAGGGTAACGCTGGCGGCACCATAGTCGGCATTGGCATAAATGCCGGCAACCCAATTGGTGTCGGCGCTGGCGTCGGAGTCTCCGGTGGTGGCGTTGGTGGCCGTGGCGGTGACCACCACGCTGGAACCGTTGTCCAGGCTGACGGAGACATCACCGTCATAAGAATAGGCGTAGATGCCGTAGACTTCGTCAATGTTGGCCCTGGTGGCAATACTGGTGCTGTCGTCGGCGGTGGCCGTGGCGTTGACGGTCACGGTTGAAGCGTTGTCCAGGGAAACAATCACATTGCCGGTGTCCCCGTTGCCGGCGTAGATCCCGACAGCATAGTCAACGAACCCAAATTCACCGCCATCCGCGGAGACCGTAGCGGTCACCCCTGAACCGTTGTCCAGGCTGACGGTCACCGCGCCGTTATCTTCCCCTTCGGCGAAAATGCCGGCGGCTTCAGCAAAAGCATCACCGGTGGTGGCGACGCCGGCGGTGGCCGATACCGTCGAGCCGTTGTCCAGGCTGATGGTTACCGCAGTGCCGTTATCAACATTGATGCCATAGGCGGTGGCATATCCGGCGACATAAGCAGCCGGGGTCGCCGTGGCACTGGCGGCGATGGCCGAACCGTTATCCAGGCTGATGACGCTGTCACCACCGGTGTAGGGATAAGCGGTAATCATGATACCCTGGGCAACAACATCATCACCGGTGGCCGACGCGGTGATCGCCGCGTCATCAAGGGTGACGGTGCTAGTCGCATCTTCCGTATAGCCGTAATCGATCATCATGATGCCGGCGGCATCATAGGCGGTGTTGGTATTGGTGACCGAGGAGCCCGCCCCAAGGGTCACAGTTGAATTATCAAAGAGGCCGATGGCTGGATAGTCGCCATCCACCGTCAGTTCCGCATCGGCATCCAGGACGACGGTCGCACTATCGCCGGTTGCGATAACACGTTCGGTATTGGCGGTTCCGGTGATGGTAAGGGTTTCCCCCTCGCCGACGTTGACATCCGCGAAAGCCGGACCCGCCATCATCGTCCCGGCAACCACCGGCACCATGAGCGCACTGAGCATCCTCTTACTATAGCGTCTTTTCTTCATCTGTTTCCTCCCCCTTTAAGTAGGAAATTGAATGACAGATCTTTCAATAGTGATTCTATTCAAAAATCAAGATATTGTAATAGATTAATAATGCCGTTCTACTACCGACAAACCGGCATCGCCCACATATTACAGACCTCGAATACTACCCATTACATTAAGAAAAAATAATAAGTCAAGAATTATTTTGCCACAATCTTCACTTTTAACGTCCAACATGTGCTTTTTTTTAGTTTTTTTCACCTCCTCTTCTCATCCACCAGAAGAAATCTCCCGAACAGCACAGGCCTTCAAGTCCTGCATAGTGGCACCTTCTCTCTTGGGTATAAGCAGAAAACACTGTTTTATCTTGCCGTTTGCGATCGCCACTGCGACCGAAAAATTTGCCGCACCCGAATAAATCTATGTCATTTTTTTCCACTATTCAGGCAAAAACCCTTAATTACTAGCAAATAGCGTTCCACAGCGATAAAAGCAACGGAAGCAGAAAAAAGGCTCATGAAAACAGCAAGATGGGTTCAGATTGACAATCCTTAACACACCGTTTACTGCTGAGAAGAGATAAGAATGGAATATTTTTCCACAGGGTGGGGATTTTTTTTCACACAGCAGAACCGTCAGCCTGCCGGTGACAGGATGGCCGGCACAACAGACGGGAAAAACACCCGTAAATGGTGGCCTGCTGCGGGGGGAGGCAGAGCCCCTCGTATGTGAGCCGGTTAGCGACGGCAGGTTTCCTTCATCAGGAAGGTACAGAACAGCGCAATCAGGGAAGCGCAGCAAAGGACGAGCAGCAGTTTGGTATAGGCTTCCAGGGCATAGCCGCCGGCGGCTGTTTTTTGATAGGCGTCCAGCACCCTCCCCAGGACCGGCATGAACACCGCGCCGCCAAGGAAGGGAAACAGATTGACGGTGCCCACCGAGGTACCGGCGATTTCCACCGGAAAGAGCTCTTTGGTGGTGGTAAAGCCGATGACCACAATGGCCGATGAACAGAGAGAGAAGAGAAAAAAGACCCCGTAAAGATACGGCCGTGAGAGGTTGGCGGGATTCAGGTAAAGAAAGATCATCACCGCACTGAGGACCACCATGCAGCCGGTGAGCACTTTCTTGCGGCTGTGCAGCACTCGTTCCGACAGATAGCCAAGCAGCGGGCTGCCGACGATCATCCCCCAGGCAATCATGCTGAGGATGGCTCCCGCTTCACTCCGGGTCATGCCGTAGACATGGATCAGGTATGGACCGCCCCACAGGGCTCCGAAGCCGAAAAAGATGCCGCAGTCAAAGAAAAACCAGATGGCTACCGGCCAGAAATAGCGATCGCTGACCACCCGGCGGGCGCCCTCCAGCAGCCCTATCCGGGCCGGTGGTGGTGCATTGCCCTCCCCCTGGTGGTCAATCTCAGCCAGGGATGGCCAGCCGCGGTCCTCAGGCCGGTCACGGACCAGCAGCCAGACCAGGACAACCAGAAAGAAGGTCAGCACGCCGATGGCTTCAAAGGAAAACCGCCAGCCGAACTTTGCCGTCATCAGGGCCAGCAGCCAGGTGGCGGCCATGACGCCGATGCCGCCCACCGCGTTGAGAATCCCGGCCATCGGGGCGAACTCGCGCACCCGAAACCACTGGGAGAGGATTTTCATCGTCGGGATAAACACCATCGACACCCCGAAACCCACCAGCACCCGGCCGACAAAGGCAACCTTGATGGTTGGCGCCAGACCGAACAGGAGGCTGCCGGCGGCGGCAATGAGCAGGAAGAAGGTCACCGTCTTCCGGGGGCCAAGGGAATCCGACAGCAGGCCGGCGGGAAACTGCATCACCGCATAGCAGTAAAAATAGATCGAACCCATGAGGCCCATGACGCTGGCCGAGGCATGGAAATCCCGCACCAGATCATTGGCAACCACCGACAGGGAGAGGCGGTGAAAGTAGACGAAGAAATAGGCCAGGGCCAGAACCAGGAAGATAAACCAGCGGAAACGGAGCACCTTGGCAGCCGGGGATGTCGTCACTCTTTCACCTCACATTCATTCTGCAATTATCTTGACGTAATACGTTCTGGTTCGCGGCCCGTCAAACTCGGCGAAATAGACATCCTGCCAGGTGCCCAGCAGCAGGCGGCCATCGGCAACCAGCAGGGTTTGGGAAAATCCCAACAGGCCGGCTTTCAGATGGGCATCGGAATTACCCTCCAGGTGGTGATAATCATCGCGGCGCGGAATCAGATCGGCAAGTTTGGTCAGGATATCACGCTTGACACTGGGGTCGGCATTCTCATTGATGGTCACCGCAGCGGTCGTATGGGGAACAAAAACAATGCAGGTACCGTCCTGCACCCCGGCCTTTTTCAGGTCGCCGGCAATGACGGCGGCAATGTCAAGAAGTTCGCAGCGACTGCTGCTTTTGATCGTGTGCCTGTATAAGGGCATACTCCCCTCCCCCAGCACCTTGCCGGACGGTCAATCTTCCATGAAGCCATAAGCGGTTCCCGGCAAAATGTCAAGCAGCCAGACAAAAAAAGGCCATCAATGGCCCAATCATTGCTCGGCAATGCTTTACATGCGTTACAGTCCCGCGTCGAGCTGCTTGACAAACGGTTCCACCGAGGCTTTCACCTTGGCCACCGCCGGGGTCTGTTTGACCGCCAGCCCGGGGGCCAGGAGGTTCATCTGCAGCAGGTTCTTCATGGTATCTTCCAAAATCCCCAGGGACTCCCCGCTCCAGCCATAGGACGCAAAGGCGGCCCCGGGCTTGCCGGCCAGTTTGGCTTCGGCAATTTTGAAGAGGAAGGTTTTCATCGGCCCGATCAAATCCTTGTGGTAGGTGGGACCGCCAAGCAGCACCGCATCGGCCGCCTCAAGATCGGCCACCGACGCCTTGGCGGACTTGACCGCCGTAACCTGGTGGCCGCTGGCCGCCAGCATCTCGGCGATAAGATCAGCGATCCGCTTGGTACCGCCGCGAAGGGAATCGTAAACAATCAGGACATTAGCCATAGCATAGCACTCCTTAAAGAGAGTTCAATTAGTCCGCCGGGCTGAAACTGTCCTTATCGGCACCGCACAGGGGGCAGGCCCAGTCATCGGGCAGATCGGCAAAGGCAGTGCCCGGAGCAATCCCGTTGTCGGGGTCGCCAACTTCCGGATCGTAAATGTAGCCGCATACTTCACAAGCATATTTTTCCATGTTGAATTCTCCTTCTCATTGTTCGGGTTAGGTACTTGACACTTCACAGCCACTAGGTAATGGACTCGCAACAACCGGCAACCCCTTGCAAAAACCAGCTTACACCACAGCAGCACCAGGTTCAAGGTCAGCACAACCTGAGGAATGCGGCGTACAGACCACTACGCTGCAGCGACCAAAGTTGCAGGTCAATGGAAACAATGGAGTTGTTATGCAACCACCATTATTGTTTCAGCAAATGTTCGTTGAGGTACTTGAGTACCATGAGCTGATCAACCCTGGTCAGTTCACCGTTGGCATGACCGGCCATCCTGGCCACCACCACCTGCCACTCGGCTGCCGAACGGGGCTGCTGCATAATAATATCCGTCGCGTGGCAGGAGGTGCATTTCTGTTCCAGCACCGTCTCCTGAGCCCAGGATAGCGAGCCGGGAACGCCGGCACCGGCAAAGCCGAAAAACACCACTGCTGCCATGACAATTTTTACGATCATTTTCATAAAAACCTAGACATCCTTCCCACTGTTTTGGCAAGACAAAACAAACTCGGCAAATGCCCGGCCGAATGCCCGGCCCCGTTCAAGATCATTGACCGAAGGCTTTCCCTTGACCGCCAGCGTCCCGCCAAACATCCTCAACCCCAGGATGTGCTCCATGGTTGCAACCATCATCGGCAGGCACTCGCCGCTCCAGCCATAGGTGGCAAAGGCGGCTGCCGGCTTGCCGGCCAGCTTGGCCTGTTCAGCCATGAAGAAAAACTGCTTCATGGACGCCATCATATCCCTGAAATAGGTGGGCGAACCAAGCAGCAACGCGCCGCAGGATGACAGCTCCGCCACCGTCGTCTCACCCACCCGCCGCACTTCCAGGCCGGCAGGGACAACAGCTCGGACCCCATCGGCAACCGCTGCCGCCAATTCTTGAGTATGGCCGCTGCGGGACCCATAAACCAAAAGAATTTTTTCCTTTTCAACCACAGGCATACCCTGCCTCCCGGCTGCCGCTGTGCGGATACCGGCCGCTAGGCATCCCAGGTCCACATCCCCTTATTACTGATATCATAAAACTGGTCTTCAAGGATTCTGGCATGCTGGGCTTCCTCTTCCGCCAGTCGTTTGAACATCTCAACCCCGGCTGGATCGTCAACTTCAGCTGCAAGTTTAGTATAGGCCGCCCCGGCACTTTTTTCATTTTTGATCGCCATCGTCAGGATATCGGCGATATCTTTCTTTTCCTCGCCGCTGATTTCCAGGGCATCACCCTCCACCGAAATGGGGGTAAACGATGTTCCCCCATAGGAGATGAAGCACCCTTTACCGGCCAGAGAATCTTTCAGCTTCGCCAGGGAATGAAAATGCCCCTGCTCAAATTCACTCAGCTGCAAAAAAAGCTGACGGCCCCTGGCGCTGCTTACCCTGGCTGCCGCGGTGGTATAAAAGTCACTGGCTTTCTGTTCGGCGGCCATTGCCAGATCAATCGCTTCCATGACTGTTTTACTGCATTGCACCATGAGATATTCTCCCTTCAACCACAGATCGAACTAGGTTCTGTATATTCTTTACTTGCTGGCGCAGCCGCAGCCGCCGGCAGGCTCACCTTCCTTTTTGGCAAAGCTGCCCGACTCACCACATCCAGGACATTTCTTTGGTTTGCACCGACCTTCTTTCTCATACCCGCATGTACCACACTGCCATACTGCCATACTCTCCTCCATCAAACGTTATCTTCCAGGCTGACCTCATCCGGCACGACTTGTGCCCTGGTTTCATTTCACCAGCTTCAGTTTAAAGTCGAGCCAATCGGCCATCTCCTGGATATTTTTTGTCAGATACCAGCGGCCGTCGGCAAAAACCCCGTAGTCGGCCCCGGCCATCGCCGAAGCAAAACGGGTGGAGTTGGCATAAAAAAGCCACTGTTCAACCCATTTCTTTTCAATCGCTTCATTAAAAATGCTGTCGTTGGCGGCCAACCCCCTGGCGGCACCCTTCTCCCAGGCGGTAACCAGAATCTTGGTGGCGGCCAGGGTCATGGCATTGGTATAGGCAACGGTTTTTTCGTGCCTTTCAAACTGGTTGTTGACCCAGGTGGTGCTATGGCAGCTGAGGCAGATTTTTTTCATCCGCAGCTCCCGCACCTGCTGCTCTTCGCTGTCAATAAGGAACTCCGCCGCCGGCTCGCCGGTCAGTTCGGCCGGCAGGGGCAGGCCGGCTTTGTTTTTGATGATCGAGGTATCCGCGGCCTTGGGATGGGCCGTCGCGTAGATGCCGAATAGACGCCAGCGGCTGCGGTCATTCATCTGGTGAGTACGTTCGGCAACCACCTCCCCTTCAGCTCCAACGAGCAGGCTGGCGTGACAGGTGGCGCAGGTGGGGGCGGTAAAATCCTTGCCCACCGTCCAGGGAACCGCATCAAAATCCCATTTGGCATGCAGGGATGAAAAGAGGTTGCCGTGCTTGCTGACCGAATAGACTTTGGATGCCGGCACGTCGGGCCCCTTGTGGCATTCGGAACAGGTATAGGGTTTGCGGGCCACGGCCAGGGAAAACTGGTGACGGGCATGGCAGGAGGTGCAGGATCCCTTGCTGCCGTCGGGGTTGATGCGTCCCACCCCCTGGTTCGGCCAACCGTGGAGGATGGGAAACTCCATCTCCCCAAGATCGGTTTCCCTCACCTCCATCCCCTTAACCTCAACAATAGTGCCGTGACAGTAGAGGCATGACTCCGCGTCCAGATCGGGGTCATGGGGACTTTGGATCGTTCTGGTGCCGTCGAAATCCTGCAGGTTGTTGATATCATCAACCAGCATCTTATGGACCGGGTTGTGCATCAGGTTGGCATAGGCCTCGGCCATAACGTTCTTGCCGTACTGTTCTACTTCAACGGTGTGACAAACGGCACAGTCATTGGGGCTGACCACCGTATGGATGGTAAAACCGTTATGCTCAAAGGTATCCTTGTGCTCTTTTCCGTTCAGTGAATGGCATTCGTAGCAGCCGACGACTGTCCCGGCCAGGCCTTCCGGCACCCTGTCCACCGAAATCCGGCGGGCCAGCTTTTCCCGCTGCAGGCCTTCCGCAGGGCTTACTTTTGCCATTCGGCTGCGTTGCCAGTCAGCCACAATCCCCGGGGTGGCCGTTACATGGCATTCCAGGCATTCCTGAGTCGCATCACTGACGATTGCCGCCGACCTGCCAACCCCGGGAACCATGCATACCAGAACCAGAACCAGAAAAAATGACTTTAACCTACGATCCATGACCTCCTCCTCTTTTCTAACACGTGTAAGCCATTCCTTGAAATTACAAACATAATCCATTTACTGTTCTTATGCAAGGCCTTTTCTGCACGGTCCGCTACCAACAGCTTATGCGGGAACTTCAAGCTCCAGGCCCGCATCAGCCATGATCCGGTAAAGAATCCGGCAATCGGCAGCCGCCAGCGGCAGGAGCGGCGGCCGCGGCTCGCCGCCATAGTAACCGACCATCTCCAGTGCGGCTTTCAAGCCGGGAACCCCGTATCTGGCGGTCACCGCCTGGTTGAGCGCCAGAAAGGTGAGCTGCAGTTGGCGGGCGGCTTCATGATCCCCCCGGCGGACCAGGCGGTGGATAGCAACACAGGCATGGGGGGCCACATTGGCCAGGGCCAGGATCCCGCCGTCACACCCCAGGGCAAGCGCCGGGTAGAGGGCCGAGGCGGTCCCCACCAGCACCTTGAAACCGGCCTCCACCTGGTTCAGATAGGCACCCAACTGGGCAACATTACCGGAGCTGTCCTTGATGCCGATAATATTTTGATGCCGGGAAAGGCGGGCAACAATGGGCGGGTCCAGATTGACATGGGTAAATTTTTCAACGTTGTACAAAAGAATAGGGATGGGCGACTGGTCAGCCAATGTTTCGTAGTGTCGGATCAGGACATCCGGAACCATCTGGCCGCCATAATAGCAGGGGGTTACCACCAAGGCTACATGGGCGCCCCGGTCGGCGCAGGCCCTGGTGAGGCGGATTGTTTCGCCGGTGGATTCGCAGCCGGTGCCGGCAAGAATGGTTCGATCTCCAGGGGCTGCAGAGGCCACCGTTGCCACCAGCTTCAACTTTTCCTCCGGCGAAAGGTAGACATACTCACCATTGGAACCCAGAGCCAACAGGCCGACAATCTCCGATTGGCACCAGCGCTCCACATTGGCCGCCAGGTGATCACAGGCCAACCGACCATCCTTGAAGGGGGTGGGGATGGGGGGAATAATACCGTCGAAATTAAGAACCGTCATAGCTGTACCTTGCCAGGTTGAACGGGGTTACAGGCGAAAAGCCCAGAATTATCAGGCTAGAGGATTTCCCGCAAAGCCTGGAGCAGGCGGTCAACATTCCCGGGCCTGGCAGTATGCCCCATCAGACCGATGCGCCAGATCTGGCCGGCCAGCGGTCCCAAGCCGGCACCGATCTCAATCTTATAATCAGTAAGCAGCCGACGGCGAACAGCAGCTTCATCAACCCCGGCGGGAACTTTCACCGCATTGAGCATCGGCAGCCGACAGGATTCGGCCACCAGCATCTCCAGGCCCAGTGACTGCAGACCGGCCACCAGCCGGTGATGATTGTCCAGGTGACGACGGTAAACGGCTTCAGGACCTTCCTGGAGAATCAGATAGAGGGCCTGGTAGAGGCCGTAGAGCATATTGATCGGTGCCGTATGATGGTATGCACGGCTGCTTCCCTGCCAGTAATTGACAATCAGGCTGAGGTCGAGATACCAGTTGGGAACCTTGCTTTTGCGGTTCATCAGGACGTCAACCGCACGCGGAGAAAAGGAGATGGGCGCCAGCCCCGGCGGGCAGGAGAGACACTTCTGGCTGCCGCTGTAGAGGGCGTCGATGCCCCAGGCATCCATGGGCACCTCCATACCACCCAGGCTGGTGACCGCGTCGACCAGGAAAAGGGTGTCACTGCCAGCCAGCAGTGCACCGATATCCCGCACCGGGTTGGCCACCCCGGTGGAGGTCTCGGCATGAACCACGGCCACCAGCTTATAGTCTTTGGCTTTGAGCTTTTGTTCTACCGCCGCCGGCACAACCGGCGTTCCCCAGTCGAATTCAAGCACGTCAACGGCAGCCCCCAGGCGGGTTGCCACTTCCTCCATCCGTACACCAAAAACGCCGTTTTTCAGGACCAGTACCGGATCACCCGGTTCCGCCAGATTGACGAAAACACATTCCATTCCTGCCGACCCGGTACCGGAAAGAGGAATAGTAAGGGGGTTTTCGGTCTCCAGCAGGATTTGCAGCTGCGTCTTGATCGCATCCATAATTTTGATAAAATATGGGTCGAGATGGCCCAGGGTTTTTCTGCCAAGCGCCTCGTAGACCTCCTCGCTGACACAGGAAGGCCCCGGTCCCATAAGCAGCACTTCTTCAATCCCAGCCAACAGATTCACCATCACAAAACTCCTCCGGCAATCGCCATTTCAGATAATTCAACGCTGTGTTCTTTTTTAATCCCAAGTTGAAAGAATGTCAAATGCGATTGGCGGATCTTTTTCCCAGCCGGCAGGGGCGGTCATTATTTGGTCCGGCCGACCGCCACCACATAGAGCAGCTTGAGCCGGTCGTCAAAACCAAGCAGCTCAATCGCTTCACGGTCATAGAAGGCGCCCACCGCACAGCAGCCAAGTCCCATGGACGAGGCCCCCAGGTAGAGGCGCTGACCCATGCGCCCGGCCGCCACCAGGGCTTGCCGGTATCCCCGGAAGCCCGCAGCACTAACAATCTCATCCAGATCAGCAAAAAAGAGCAGATGAAGATCGGCGGCAGCCATCCATTGCTGATCGAGACAGGCGTGAGCCAGATGGCGGGAAAAGTTGCCGGCCGCCACCGGGACCACCGCACCGGCACCAGGAGCAACACCATATAACCCCGGCTCAAAACCGGCTACGTTCCCCAAGACCACGGCGGTGGAAATCAGCGAAGGCCCTTTTTGTTCGCCATCATCAGCGGCCAGCATGCCGAGCAGGGCTGAAAGGTGCTCCGGCGGCAAAGGCTCCCGGACAACAAAGTTCCGTTTCGAACGCCGGTGGAGGAGCACATCGGGATATGGACAGGCTGCAGGCTGAGATGGGGAGGGCAACGATTGCCACAAATCTTTTGCCAGCCCGCCAAAAGCCGAACGGTTTCCAGGCCGACATGCCGGCCTGGCAGGACCTGCTGCCGAGGCCTGATGGATGTCGAGGACTGCCTGACATGCCTTTTCCCTACCGGCAACCTGGCTGTACCGGGGCAGCGATCCGGCCGATTCCAATGTTTCAGCATCAGCAGCGCATTCCGATGACACCGCAAGGGGAACCCGCACCATCACCAGGCACACTTCCCGCCGGGGATCAACCCCCAGCACCCCATTCACCCGGTCATCATTGAAGTCCGTCATCACCTCATACGACAAGGAAAAAGCTTTCAGCGCCAAAGACAGATTTTCCAGCAGATGGCCGCTGTCAAGCAAATGATAGCGGTAAGCCCGGTCGCGATATTTCCAGGAGCTGCGAAAAAAGATAGCGCTGACCAGAAATACCAACGCCGGCCGACCGTCCCGCTCATCCCCGGCCAACGCCGGCAGCGGATTACCGGATCTGATCAGGGCCAACGCGGGTTTTCTGATATCATAATGATAAAGCCCGGCCGCCAATCCGGCAATGCCGGGGCAGGCAACGTACAATTCGTTGGGATAGAGGGCGCCGGCTGATGCCACACTGCGAAACCAGATTTCACCTTGGGCATGCCTGGCCCGGGCAGTAAGCATCTCCGACAGCAGCAGGATGTTGCTCAGGGAGGACCTTGAAAGCACTGCCTCCTGGTCGGCATGCTGCCGTTGAAGCAGGTCGGTCAGGGAAACAGGACCAATATCCACTTCCGGGGGAAGGGGCACTACGTGCCTGCCGGAATAGTGTTTATAGACAGATGGTTCGTTATCCCAGTCCATGATATGGGGCTCCATCCGCATTCGATCATAACTGGACAGCTGGTGATAGGCAGCAACGGGATCAGGCATGGCATCTCCTCGGATCCATCAATCATGGTTCATGGGCTTTTTCCGCATCCCCAGGCGGATGGCATACAAAATCATGGCAATGGTGGCCACGGTCGCCGGCAAAGCGGCCTGCTTGCCGTAGAGGATGAGCCCCAGGCCGGCAGCCGTGCCATAATTTTTCAGGGTTCCCAGCAGAACAACACTGACGGTTGTCGTTTCCGGCAGCCGGGCCATCCGGGCGCCCCGTTCAATGACCCAACCGAAGCCGAAGGTGGTCAGCAGGGCGATGGAGGCAATGGGCAGCAGAGTGAACGGCTGCTGGAAAAATATCGACCGGTTGAGACCCACGATGGTATAGACCACCAGGAAGAAGCACCAGTTGATCAGGTCGCCGCGGTAGCGCTGCAGAGCGACGGCCATCCTGGTGCGCAAAAGCAGCCGGGAACCCACCAGGGGCAGCAGGATGAGTTCAACCATGACCAGCAGCAATCTTCCCGGATGGATAAAACTGGTTCCGAGAAAGGCAACCGCGATGGCCGGGGTGAGCAGCAGGCCGCTCAGGTATCCACCGATCGTTGCCAGCATGGTGAACGTGAGATTGCCGCCAAGCATGACGGTAAAAGGAATGACCGCCACCGCCGGCGGTACAGCCGCCAGCAGGACAAAGCCGGCCCATATCTCCCGATCACTGATCAGCAGATGGTTCAACAGCAGGATACCGCCGCCGAGCACCAGATAATTCATCAGGACGCCGACAACCATGGGCTGCAGCATCTGCCGGGGAGAGCGAAAAACCTCACTGGAAACCCCCAGGCTGGAAAGGGTCATGACCACCCCCAGGACAGGTAGCACCAGGGTCTTGGTATACTCCGCCCCACGGCCGGCCAGCAGACCGGCAACCAGAGCAAAAAGGAGAATAAAATTCTGGTTGTGCAGGAGGGTTACAAACCGGCGCACGGGATCATCTCCCTAAAATATAGCGCATGCAGACGATCCCACCCTCAAAAATCTGGCTGCAGGCCAGCATAACCAGGAGCAGGTTGTTGATCCCGTGAACCAGAGCCAGTCGGGGATGCCGTTTTTTGTGCCTGTCCATATACCAGCCGGTGGCATAACCGATAAGCATCAAAGGAAGCATCAGCACGGCATTGCGGGCATGATCGCCGGTAATAAAAAAAGCATGCCAGGTGTAGTGGACCATGAGAAAACCACCGATCATCCCCAACAGCCAGAGACAGATCACCACCTTCCCCAGGAGGACATGCCGCTGCCAGGCAAACGGCCGGCGGCGCTTCAGATGCTGGGCCTGAAAGCGTTGAAATCCAAGATAGAGCACGTACAAGGACAAGAAAATAGTCGGCACCTGCATTGCCGGATGAAACCAGAGCATGTTGGGATTTCCTCCTATGAGATGCGGACCAGCCTGCCGTAGAGGTTACGCCTTGATTGCCAGCAGCCGCTGGGCGGTTTTTTCGCCGAGAAAAACCAGCGATTCAATATCCAGGTAGCACAGGACCGTAGCATCAAAAAGAATCTTCACCTTGGCCGGAAAGCCATCATCCCGGTCTTCATCCCAGAAATAGAGCAGAAAAGGTACCCTGGGCAGGGGGTAGAACACGGCATGAAACTCGGCATTGGTATCCATGGGCGGCGATACGGCGCCCAGGTGGCCCAGGGCTTGTTTCAACGCCGGCAGGCGGCCGCCAAAGCCGGCGGCAATTTTTTCTTCACAACCCTCGCCAAAACCTTTCTGCTTCGCCAAGGCTCCCGGCAGTTCCCCCATGGCCACCCAGTTTCCCTTGAGCGGCTCCCGACATGCCCCGGCAATGTAATTATACAGCAACACATGCTCCCAGACATCCTCCTGCGGACCGTCCACGGGGACAACTTCGTCCAGGGTGACTTCATAGCGGCGCTGCAGCAGGTTGATGACCAGGCCCGGCCGGCCGTCGCGTTCTCCATACTCAGCCCCCAGAAACGGGGCCAACTCCTCAAGGTCATAGTCCTGAATTTTACTGATCACATGTTTTCTGGCACTGACAAAATGTCCCGGGAAAGCGGTTATCCCGCCTTCCTCCTGGGCTTTGAGAATTGCCTCCACCCGGGCCAGTTTTTCCGCTTCAAAGTGGCAGCATTTGGAGGGTTTTTCCCCTTCACGCAAGACATGGGTGGCAAACGCCATGCAGGTGGAGTAGCCGCAGGCGCCGCAATTGGTCCGCGGCAGCATTTTCAATAATTCAAGAATCTGTAAAGCCATGTTGGTTGCCTCTCAAAAATGCTGGTGCCGCAGGCGCAGGGAGTTGCTGACCACCGACACTGAACTCAGGGCCATGGCCGCCGCCGCGAACATGGGGTTCAACAGAATGCCAAACAGAGGATAGAGAACGCCGGCTGCCAGGGGAATGCCGACACTGTTGTAAAAAAAAGCCCAGAAGAGATTCTGGCGGATAACCTTCATGGTCGCCTTGGACAAACGGATGGCCCGGACGACACTCTGGAGATTATCGCCCACCAGGGTAATATCGCTGGCCTCCACTGCCACATCACTGCCGGCACCGATGGCAATACCGATATCGGCTGCCGCCAGGGCCGGAGCGTCATTAATCCCGTCGCCCACCATGGCAACCACCTGTCCTGAATCCTGGAGTCTTTTGATTGCCCCTGATTTGTCACCAGGCAGGACCTGGGCCAGAATGTCGTCAATACCCAGCGCCTTGCCCACCGCCTCGGCCGTCTGCTGCTGGTCGCCGGTAAGCATGAGTACCCGAAGGCCCATGGTTTTGAGTTCTGCGATGGCCGGCAGGGCTGCATCCCGGGGCAGATCAGCCAAGGCAAGAAAACCTGAAAGCCGACCCTGACGGGCAACGAATACACAGCTGTGACCCTCTGTAGCCAGGAAATCCGCCCGCTGGATCAGCTCATCAGGGATGGTAATGTTTTCTCCGGACAAAAACCGTTCATTGCCCAGCAAGACCTCGTGCCCGGCCAGTTTGCCTTTAACTCCCAGCCCCGGGATCGCCATAAAACCATCAACCTCTGGCAGCTCCAGCTGTTTTTTCTTGCCTTCGGCGATAATCGCTGCAGCCAGGGGATGTTCTGAGGCGTGCTCCAGGGCCGCCGCCTGGGTGAGAAGGTCATCGGCACTGCTGCCCGCCGCAGGATAGATCCCCGCCACCCGCAGCTTGCCGGCGGTCAAGGTACCGGTCTTATCAAAGACTACCACTGTCAGCCGGTGGACCTTTTCCAGAACTTCGCCGCCTTTCAACAAAATGCCTTGCTCGGCACCAAGTCCGGTCCCCACCATGACTGCCGTCGGGGTCGCCAGGCCCATGGCACAGGGACAGGCAATGATCAGCACCGAAACGGCATTGAGCAGGGCACGGCCAAACAGCGGCTCGGGAACCAGAAAGTTCCAGACCGCAAAGGTCAGCAGGGCAATCACCAGCACCACCGGAACAAAGACCGCCGCCACCCGGTCGGCAAAACGCTGGATGGGCGCCTTCGATCCCTGGGCCTCCTCCACCAGCCGGATAATCTGGGCCAGCATCGTCTCCCGACCAAGGGAGGTCACCAAAAAGGTGAAGCTGCCCAGCTGGTTCATGGTGCCGGCGAACACCTGGCTGCCGACGGTTTTGCTCACCGGCAGGCTTTCACCGGTAAGCAGGGATTCATCCACCGCCGAGGCGCCGGAAACCACCTCACCATCCACAGGAACCTTCTCCCCGGGACGCACCTGGACCACATCCCCCGCCTCCAGCTGGTCAACCGGCAGCACCAGCGGCTCGCCATCCCGGACAACCCGGGCGGTCAGAGGTCTCAGGTCCAAAAGCTTTTTAACCGCCTGGGACGTTTTACCACGGGCCCGGGCTTCCAGCAGGCGGCCCAGGAGAACCAGGGTAACGATCATCGCCGCGCCGTCAAAATAAACCTGAACCCGAAGGCCGGCACCGGCAAACATCACCGGGAAAAATGTCGCCAGCAGGGAATAGCCATAGGCGGCCAGCGCACCGATGGCCACCAGGGTGTTCATGTCGGCGGTTTTCTGCTGGAGGGCTTTCCAGGCCCCCGCCAGGAAACGGCTGCCAACCCAGAAAACAACCACAAAGGTCAGCCCGCCGAGGACCAGCAGCACCAGCCGGCGGGGAAGGTCCCGCAGCCAGGGAAACCAGGACTGCATGGAACCGGCAAAGATGACCAGCGTCAGGCCGGCACCGGCCACCACCTTGCGCTGCAGATCACGCAGGTCCTCCTGCCGGGCGACTGCCAAAGGATCATTGGAGCCGGCCTCGGCATCCACTTCTCCCAGGTAGTCATAACCGGCATTGGTGACTGTCTCACCTACCACCCGCAAATCAATGGCCGCACCCGGTCGGGCAACCAGTGACGCATGACCGGTTGCAAGATTCACCCGGGCTTCGGCCACTCCTGGAACTTTCTGCAATGCCAGCTCCACCCGCCTGACGCAGGCGGCACAGGTCATCCCGCCGACAGCAATAATTTCAGCCAAGGGAATACCCTGCCGCGGCCAGTTTTTCAGCCAGAAGCTGGCGGTCCACCGGTTCGGTCTCCATAAAACTGACGTCCCCGGTCTCAAGGTCAACCGTAATCTCGCTGACCCCAGGGAAACCGCTCAGAATTTCACCCACCGCCCGAACACAGTGCTGACAGGACATCCCGTTGACATTAATGGTTGTCATTTTCGCTCCTCCCACACCAGTTGAAACACGATGGACTTATTAACTCACATGGCCATTATGTGGCCTGGCATCCGGATGTTGGTTCTTAGCGGTTTTGGGCGGGAACCAATACCCGGATGCCATGAGTCGGAAATCATGCTGCTCAACACAAAAAAAATCCTGTAATTACAGAAGGATGATACTTGTCATCGGGAAACTACAGATCACTCTTTTCGAGCATCTGCCGCAACTCCTCGGCATCAGTGATCGCCGCCCGGCAGGCAAACTGTTCACACACGTAGGCTTTTGCCTGCCCACCACCATCCTCCAGGGAGGCCACAAAGGGAATCAAGGTCGCCAGCGCCTCCCGCTTTGCCCCCGTCGGAGCAAACAGGACAACCGTATCGGGCAGAAACAGCCGCCGGGCGACCGCCAGCAGTTTCTGGGTAGCGGGATCATCTTCCGCCCCGGCAATCACCAGCTCGCGGGTGGGTCCGAGGAGGAAGTCCAGGGCGCCAAGGAGATGGGTAAAAACCTCCGGCTGCGCACCGGCCACCGTCAAACTGGTTTTCACCGCCTTTTCCCCCTGGGCTTCCAGCTCCGGATTACCGGTCAGGCGGCCCAGGTAGAGCAGGATGAACGCGGCCACCGAATTGCCGGCCGGAATGGCACCATCCACCTGTTCCGTTGGCCGGACAATCAGCTGCTCTCCGTCTGTGCCGGTAAAGAAAAACTGCTCGGCATCATCATCCCAGAAAAGATCATTCATTTTCCCGGTCAGCTTCAGAGCCTCCTCAAGCCAGGAAGTCTCGAACGTGGTAGTGAACAACTCAATAAATCCCCAGATCAGGAACGCATAATCATCCAGATAAGCGGGATATTCCGCCTCACCCTGGCGGAAGCGGCGCCATAAACCGCCATCCGGCCGTTTCAGGGAGGTCAGGACAAAATCGGCAGCCCGGCGGGCCAAATGGATGAAATCCGGCCGGTCGAAGACGCGGGCGGATTTGGCCAGCGCCGCAATCATCAGGCCGTTCCAGGAGGTGATGATTTTATCATCTTTAAAAGGATGAACCCGCTGGTCACGCGCCTGGTACAATGTTGCCCGGGCAGCCTCCAGGCTGGCCTTGACCTCACCTGCCGGCAGCTTTTCGGCCGCGGCAAAAGCACCCAGAGATACCCTCAGATGGGGGATGCTGGTCTCCCCCTCAAAGGTGCCCTCCTCGGTGATATTAAAGTATCGGCAGACCAGATCACCCGTTTTCTCCCCCAGGATTTCCTTGATCTCCCGGGGTTTCCAGACATAAAAAAGCCCCTCTTCCCCTTCGCTGTCAGCGTCTTCAGCCGCATAAAAACCCCCATCTGGAGCGGTCATCATCCTCTCCAGATAGGCAGCGATCTCATCCACAACCCGGGCATAAAGCTCATTGCCGGTTACCTGGTAGGTCTCCGTATAGGCGGCAACCAGCATTGCCTGGTCATAGAGCATCTTTTCAAAGTGGGGCACCAACCATTTTTCATCCACTGAATAGCGATGAAAACCAAAACCGAACTGATCAAACAGACCGCCGAAACGCATTCCTTCGAGGGATTTTTCGACCATTTTCAATGCCTGCCGGTCGCCGCTGCGGTGGAACCAGCGGAGCAGAAAGGTCAGATTATGGGGGGTAGGGAATTTAGGCGCAAAACCGAATCCCCCATGCCGCTGGTCATAGGTTTCCCGCAGATTGGCGTAGGCCTTTGCCATGAGCCGACGGTCATTCGCCACCTCCCGCCCCACCCGACGCACCGGGTCCTGCAGCAGGCGCGTCAGTTCATCACCGGTCTGCACTACTTTTTCCCGCTCCTCCTGCCAGAGCCGGGCAAGATAATGGAGCAGTTCGACAAATCCCGGCATCCCCGTCCGGTTGCGTTTGGGAAAGTAGGTGCCGGCAAAAAACGGTCTGCCTTCCGGGGTCATGAAGACCGACAGGGGCCAGCCGCCCCGGCCGGTAAGCGCCTGGCAGGCGATCATGTAGATCTGGTCAATATCCGGCCGCTCCTCCCGATCAACCTTGATGGCTATAAACCAGCGGTTTAGCAGCTCGGCAACTTCCTGGTCCACAAATGATTCGTGGGCCATGACATGGCACCAGTGGCAGGTGGAATAGCCAACCGAAAGGAAAATCGGCTTTTCCGCCTTTCTGGCCTTCTCCAGGGCCTCATCACCCCACGGATACCAGTGAACCGGATTATCGGCATGCTGCAGCAGATAGGGACTTTTCTCATTGATCAGATGATTGGGCATACAACCCTCGCTTTACAAATATTCTCAGGTGATGAAAAAAGAGAAGGCCTGGAACGTTACGGGAAGCAATCACTCTTGGTGCATTCGCAACAACCGCAAACGCCTCGAAAAGCGGATGGCACCGTAACAGCTCCACATTCAAGGCGCGCAAAGCCTGAAGAATCCGACGGCCATAAAAGGACAACCCAGTGGCGCAGGATACAGCGCAACAAGGAAGATGGAGCTGCTATGAAACCATCAGTCTTGCGCCGACAGTAAGGCGCTGATCTCCCGGGGATCGAAGCCAACCCGATGTTCACTGCCCACGACGATGACCGGCACCATCCGTTTGCCGGAAATGGCAACCATCTCCTCCAGTGCCTCCTTATCTTTGCCAACGTCGAATTCCATAAAAGCCACCCCCTGTTGCGAAAGAAACTCTTTCGCTGTCTTACAGTGGGGTCAGGTTGCCAATGAAAATATCTTCACGTCCTTAGCCATAGCTAAAATATCCTTTCATCACGGTTATTCATCACCCCAGCCGAGGGTCAACACCGGTAAAGTTGCATTCCGGCGCATAGCAGGTCACATTGGTAAACTCACATTTTTTGTGGCACGAAGGACATTCCTCCGGCGGTTCAAGCTCCTGGAGAACATAGCCACAGGCCTGGCACTTCCAGTAGTTTTTCGACATTTCCGACTGTTTTTCAGACATGGGCTCCTCCTCAATAGGTGGTTCAGAAAAAATTATTTACCATATCGGCAAGCTGCTGCCGGTCAACAGGCTGTGCCATCAACGGTTGTTTGGCGATGACAGGGAAATGATCCTCATAGGGGAGGCGGTCATTGCGATACAATACTCCCAGCGGAATTTTATCACCCCCTTCATCAGCCAATGCCATGGCCAGCTGCCAGTCGGTGGGATCATGCTCGGGGGGAATATCATAGCAGCGCTGCTGGTACCAGGCAAAGGTGTTGACCTTGTTGAAAGAAACACAAGGCTGCAGCACATCGATGAGCGCCAGCCCACGGTGGGCCATGCCCTGCTGGATAAGGCCGGCCAGCTGTTCAAGCCGGCCGGAGAAGCCCCGGGCCACCATGCCGGCCCGCATGGCAATAGCCACCAGCAGCGGATTAAAGGCTTCGGCAAAGACTCCGTGCGGCTGGGCCTTGGTAACCATCCCGGTCGCTGTTGTGGGGCTGGCCTGGCCCTTGGTCAGACCATAGATCTGGTTGTTGTGCACCACCAGCGTAAGATCAATATTGCGCCGAACCGCCGCCAGGAAATGATTGCCGCCCTCACCGTAGCAACAGCCGTCACCACTTTCCACAACCACTTTCAGAGCAGGATTGGCCAGCTTCGCGCCGGTGGCCGCCGGCAGCGCCCGGCCGTGCAGGCCATTGAAAAGGTTGGCCCCGAGATAATGGGGGGCTTTCGCCGCTTGGCCGATCCCGGCAACAAAAAGCACGTCGGCCAGCTTCAGGCCCCCGGCCACCAAAGCCTGTTTCACGGCTTCCAGAATGGCAAAGTTCCCGCATCCAGGGCACCAGGCCGGCTCCAGATGGTTTCCATAATCGCTGATCGCAACCATCATCTCCCCCTTCCTGCCGCTTCCTGCAGCTTGTCAAACTGGCGAATGATAAAATCCGGAGTTATGGGTAAACCATCGTAGCGTCCCAGGTGACGGTCAATGGTCAGGCCGGCTTCCTGCTGAATCAGGCGGCCAAACTGGCCCTCGGCATTGCCTTCAACACTGATCACTTCCCCGGCCTCCTGAAGCCAGTGGCAAAACTGTTCCGGCACCAATGGCCAGACCTGGGAGAAGGCCAGCGCCGCCCATGTTTCCCCGGCATGATTCATCATCTCCACCACTTCAAAAACCGCCGCCTTACTGGACCCCCAGCACACCAGCAGCACCTTCGGCTGCGACGGGCCGGCATACTCGGGGGCAACCACCTGTTCCCGCAAAACACTCATCTTTCGCGCCCGTTTATCGGCCTGTTCCCGGGCGGCGGTCAAATCTTCGGTCAAGTGGCCATCTTCCGTATGGGCATCACTGTCAGCCACCACCAGGCAGTCAGTCATCCCGGGAGCCAGCCGGGGAGACACTCCGGAAACCATCAACTGATAACGCTTATAGTCTTTTCCCGCCGGCGGCCTCTCCAGCAATGGTGCTACCGATTCCAGCTCGGCAACCGGAAAAGGAGTCACCGACCGATAGGAATCGGCCAAAAACTGGTCAGTCAGCAGAAAAATCGGCCCCTGGGATTGTTCAGCCATGGCATAAGCCTGCCGGGTCAGGAAAAAACACTCCTCCACCGAGCCGGGGGCAAAAACGGCCCGGGGAAATTCGCCGTGGCCGGCGTAGAGCACCAGGTTGAGATCCTCCTGGGCCGTTCTGGTGGGCAAGCCGGTGGCCGGCCCGGGACGCATGGCAACAGCGATGACCAACGGCGTTTCGGTCATCGCCGCCAGGCTGACGCCCTCTTCCATCAGGGCAAAACCGCCGCCGGAAGTGGCAACCATGGCGGGTGCGCCAGCAAAAGAAGCCCCAACCGCCATATTCACCGCAGCAATTTCATCTTCCGCCTGCTCCACCAACACCCCCATGGCATCCGCCCGGGCAATGAGGTTGATACAGATGGAGGTGGCCGGCGTCATGGGATAATAGGCACAGAACTTCAGACCGGCCGACAATGCCCCCAAAGCAATGGCTTCATTGCCGTTGATCATCAGTCGGCCGGCAGGCGACTGAACCGGCGGCAGTCGGCAATCCGGGGCCCGATGCCGTCCGGCCCATCGCCATGCCTTTGCCAACACTTCGCGATTGGCCGTTGTAACGGCAGCTTTCTGCTTGCCGAAAAAACTTTCCAACGCCGTGCCTACCCGTTGTTCATCAAGGCCGAGCAGCGACGCTACAACCCCCAAGGCGGCGATATTTTCATATTTGCTGGCTGCCAATTCAGCAAAAGGCACGCCGATCAGCCGGGAATCATCGGCAGCAGCAACAAACTGCTGATCGGCAACCATCACACCGGCAGCGGCAACCTCATGACGATGCACGGCGATGGTCTCCTCAGTTAGGGCCACCAGCAGGTTGATGGTTTCCCGGGGGGCTTCAATGGGCCGATCGCTGATCCTGATACTATAGGTGTTATGGCCGCCACGGACACGGGACATATAACTCTGGGTAACGACGATGTAATAACCGCTGCGCACCAGACTTTTGGCTAGCAGCTGCCCCACCGTTACCAGCCCCTGACCTGCTTCGCCGCCAATCGTAATAGTGATCATGTCACCGCAACCTCCCTGACCTGTCCATTATTTCCCTGCAACGGGCATGACAAACGTTCGGGCACCCAGCTCACGGTTAAGCATGAAAAGGCCATTCCCCTTGTCGCCGACCAGCTTCAGCTGCTGGACGATTTCATCGGCTGACGCCTCTTCTTCCACCTGCTCGGTGACAAACCACTGAAGGAAGATATTGCTGGCATGATCTTTTTCTTCGATGGCAATATCAACCAGATCATGGATCCGCCCGGTAACATACTGTTCATGTTTGTAGACCGCTTCAAAGGCTGCCAGCGGACTTTCCCAGCTAGTTTCCGGACCGTCAATCTTGGTCAGGATCACCCGGCCGCCCCGCTCAATGACAAAATCATACAGCTTCATGGCATGCGTCATCTCCTCGGCGGCCTGCACCTTCATCCACTGGGCAAATCCGGCAAAGTTCAACTCCGAAAAACGGGCAGACATGGACAGATAGAGATAGGCAGAGTACATTTCAGCATTGATCTGGTCATTCAGGGCTTTTTCCATTTTTTGGCTCAACATGACACATCCTCCTTGTGAACACTTTTTTTGTTGTTTAATGGGCCATAGGGCAGATGAAGCATGCCGCATAGCACCCCTCTGAGATAAAACATATAGACTATATTAGTTTTGTCAAGATAAAATACAAAATAAGTATTGTTTTACTTTTTTTCTTCCTGGCGGTACCACCTTGCCAGCCGGTGTGGATCGATGCCGAGGTAATAGCCGGCAAAAACCAGCTGGTTGATCAGGGTTGTCCTGATAATGCCCAGCCGCTGCCAGCGGCGTCCCGAGGTGACGACGGCAGCCGGAAGCTGAATAATGCTGCCATAACGGCGCAGGCGGCGAATAAGCTCCACATCCTCCATGATTGGCGTTTGGGGAAAACCGCCCACCATGGCAAACGTGTCGGCCGCAATGAAAAACGCCTGATCACCGTAGGGCAGCTGCAACCATCTGGTCCGCAGGTTGACCAATGTTTCGATAAAGCGCATGCCAATGCCGGGGGCATCAATATGCAAAGAAAAACAACCGGCTGCCACCTGCGGCTGAGCCAGGGTCTCTTTGATTTTGCCCCAGTAACTCTGCGGCAGCCGGGTATCAGCATGGAGAAACAGTAAAATCTCTCCCCGGGCGGCCGCCGCACCGGCATTCAGCTGCCGGGCCCGACCTTTGGAACACGGCAAAACCCTGCCCCCCCGGGCCCGAACCAGTTCCACCGTCCGATCACTGCTGCCACCGTCAACCACAATAACTTCCTGGCCGGGAATATCCTGGAGGGCTGCCAGCACAGAAGCAATGGTTCCTTCTTCGTTCAACGTGGGAATAATGATCGACAGAGGAACCACATGACCGGGCTCATCAGCCAGAACGGCTGCCGGTTCCCACAGGGGCAAATCTTCCGGTCGATCAATATCGGCCAATTCAGGCAGCAGATGGACGGTCAGCTGCTGTTGTCCGGCAATCTGTAGTGTCCGTGTCAGAACATCGGCAGTTCCCCAGGGAATATCGGCAAAAAGTTCAGCCCGCAAGCGCCGTAAACCGATCAGATAATAGCCACCGTCAACCGCCGGGCCAAGGACAAGATCATGGGTTGCCAAGTGAGCGAACGCCTCCTGCAGGTGGCTGGTTTCAAGATGTGGACAGTCGGTCCCGATAACAACCACCCGGTCCATCCCCGCAGCAAAAGCGGCTGCAAACGACTGGTGCATCCGCTCCCCCAGGGAGCCGCCGGACTGGAGAAAAAACCGGAGGTCAGCACCCAGCCAGCAAGCCATCTGCTGCTGACTGCCCCCGGCATGGAATATCTGCAAAGCTGATGGATGGTGGGCCAAAAAATCGCGACATCGGTTGATCGTCTGGCGTGCCATCTGTCGCTGCAGATCAGCAGCACCTTCAGGCCCCAAAGCCGGAATCATCCGGGTTTTGGTTTTCCCCGGCTCCGGAAATCGGGTGAAAACAATCAGGCAATCGGACATCGGCAGCTCCTCTTTGCTACTCTCCGCCGGTAAGCCCCTGTTTTTCAAGCAGGAAACAGGGAGAAAACCTTTTTTTCACTCCTGCTTTGCATTCCCGGACAATGTTTGTTAAATTAGCATAGTAAACCATAGCGCATTTGCCGGCGAAAGTCACTGTTGTCCACCGGGCTTTGAACAAATGTTTTTGTGCCTGGGTCAGTATAAAAGCATTCTCACATTATCCACTAAAAAAGGAGAGCTTATCATGAAGAAGATAGCAATCGGATTAGGGGCCATCGTAGTCGTCATTATCGTCGCCCTCTTTTTTGTCTACCGCTCCCTTGACACTATTATTGAAAAAGCCATTGAAAAATACGGTTCGGAGATCACCCAGACAACCGTCAGCCTGGACGGAGTTGAAATCAGCCCCACCAGCGGCCAGGGAGCCCTGCTGGCCCTCAACATCGGCAACCCTCGGGGGTTTGCCACCGATTCCGCCTTTCGGCTTGGCAAAATCAAAATTCACCTGGATGTGGGGACCATCACCAAGGATCCCATTGTGATCAAGGAAATTCTCGTCGATAAACCGGAGGTCACCTATGAACTGGCCGCCAGCGGCAGCAATATTGACACGATCAAACGCAATGTTCAGACGTATGCCGGAGCGCAGAAAACAACTGCCAAACAAACTGACGGGGGGAAAAAGGGACCCGGCCTGATCATCGAAAACTTGATTATCAACAACGGTGCAGTCAATGTCAGTGCAGCAGCTCTCAAGGGCAAAAAAATGAGCGCTCAGCTGCCTGACATCCACCTGAGGGATATCGGCAAAAGCAAAGGTGGCGCTTCACCGGCCGAGGTGGCCGAGCAGATTATGGCCAGCCTGACCAAAGGCATCGGTTCAGCAGTGGGCACCTTGAACCTTGATCAACTCCTGGGCAGCGTCGATGAGATCAAGAAAGAGGCTGTCGACCTCATTCAGAAAGAGGTAGACAGCTCGGTTAAGGACGCTCAGGAAAAGATTGACAAGCAGCTGGGCGAAACCACCGATAAAGTAAAAAAGCTGTTCAAATATTAACGGTTTCTCAATGCTTGCCCTGATGAAAACGTTCAAAGTGTACAGCCATCAGTGGTACGGCTATGAAGCGGTTAAACAGGGGGTTTCCTGGCCGGGCTTTTTTTTCGGCTTTATCTGGGCCATGGTAAAAAAACTGCAGCGGACCGCGGCCGGCTTGTTTATGGCTTTTGCGGTGATACTCATCATTGACTCCATTGCCGACACCATCCACTCGACGCTGCTGAGCCTGGTAGCCGCCGGCTGCTATCTGGCCTTATGCCTGGCCGCCGCGCTTAAAGGCAACGAATGGCGGAGCAAGAATCTGGAAACCAGGGGCTATATCCTGATCGACACCATCCGGGCAACCTCGCCTCCTGAAGCTATCGCCCGGGTTGCTGGGGAAAAAAATCAGCCATGAACAACGGACGTTTTCAGCGACTAGCCGCGGTTCTGCAGCGGCGGCAACCGGACTTAACCGTGGTCATGGACAATGTCCATAAACCCCACAACCTGGCAGCCATCGCCCGCACCTGTGATGCGGTGGGCATTCTCACCGCCCACGCCGTCGCAAAAAACAGCTCAATCCGACTGACGCAGAAAGCTGCCAGCGGCTGCAGCAAATGGGTGGCCGTCCACGCCCATTATTCAATCATCGATGCCTATAACCACCTGCGCAGCCAGAACTTCCAGATCCTGGCAACCCATTTTGATGAGCGGTCCGTTGATTTCCGGGACATTGACTATACCAGACCTACGGCCATCGTGGTCGGCGCCGAATTGGACGGCATCTCGCCGGCAGCCGTTGCCCACAGCGACCGCACGATCATTATCCCGATGGCCGGGCTGGTGCAGTCGCTGAACGTTTCGGTGGCCACGGCGCTCATTCTTTTTGAAGCACAGCGCCAGCGCCAGGCGGCCGGGTTCTACGATATCCCCCGCCTGCCAGAAAACACCTACAACAGGTTGCTGTTTGAATGGTATCATCCCAAAATTGCCTCCTACTGCCAGCGACGGGGACTTCCCTATCCAGCAATCAATGAAAACGGCGACCTCATGGAGTCGCTGGCTGACCGGCCCCTGAGCACAACAGGAGCATCATAAAAGGCTTATGACATGGTCCACCAGGAAACCCTGACCATTGTCACCAACGGTCACCGGGACATGCACGACCTGACCAGTCAGGTCAACGATTACATCAAGAGCACACTGGTCACCACCGGCATTGTCACGATTTTCACCGTCGGCAGCACTGCCGCCGTGGGGACGATCGAGTTTGAACCAGGATTGCAACAGGACCTGCCGGATATCCTTGACCGCCTCATGCCGGCCAGCAACGGCTATGGCCATGAAGAGACCTGGCACGACGGCAACGGTCACTCTCACCTGCAGGCAACCATCCTCGGGCCGTCACTTACCGTTCCCATCCACGACGGCAGGATGATCCTGGGAACCTGGCAGCAGATTTTCCACCTCGAATGCGATATCAAGCCCCGGCGGCGCCAGATCGTGGTAACCGTTATCGGATCCTGATTATTAAAGCCCGCTCCCGGACAAAAGCACCCCTCCCATTACCCAGCACAGATGAAAGCCATCCATCAACGAAACCAAAACCACAACATATGCTGGCAGCACCGCCTTTTAACCGTCTTGCTCATCACCCAATCCCCACCGGCTGCTCGACAACTTTATCGCTGTTTGCTGGCAGTTGAAAACATTAAGTTTTTCCATTTATTGCCGATAGGCAATCAATGGACTTTATCCGCTGCCAACCAGTGAGAATAACAACAGGAACATAATGGTCCGTTAAATGCCTCAAGGAAACAACCGGCGGGGAAAGCTGCGTTTCACAACAGCCTGGCGACCGTGCATCTGGTCTACGCTACAAGACGTTATTCCTGCCCCAAAGGCACGCCATGGATTTACCCTGGTGGAATTGATGCTAACCCTTGCCATCCTCTTTGTCCTGGCTTCGGTTGCCGTCCCCAGCTACCGCCGCCACCTTGACAATCAGGATACGGCTAAAGCGATCATCGACATCCAGCTTATGGAATTTGAAATCTGCAAGTTTGTCGCCGAGAATGACACGTATCCGGACAATCTCGACGATATCGGCATGGCTGGGATTGAGGACCCCTGGGGGAAGCCCTACTGCTATCTCAACATGGCAACCGCCACTGTCGGCCAAATGCGCAAGGACCACTTCATGGTCCCGGTCAACAGTGACTACGACCTCTACAGCATGGGAAAGGATGGCACAAGTGCCTCGCCATTCACCGCCGCGATAAGCCAGGATGACATTGTCAGGGCCAATAACGGTTCCTATATCGGCCTGGTTGCGGAATATTGAGACAAAAACGTCGGGAACACCATAACAAACTCGTCCCCCTGATCAGCGGGAAAGCAGCAAACAACGACCATGGTCCAAGTCACGTTTCAGAAAATCTTCCTCCACAGTAAAGTTGCCCGGCGCGTCTATGCGCAGTTCATCCTGTGCGCCTTGATTCCCATCGTCCTTATGGCGACCATTTCCTATTTTTCGGTTTCCAAACAACTTGTCCAGCAGAGCGAAAAACAACTCCATCTGGCCAGCAAGATAGCGGTGATGACCATCTTCGAACGGCTCATTACCATGGAACAGGAACTACAAAGACTGGCCAGCCAAGAATTGGGCCACCACCAGACACTGTCTCGTGCGTTTATCGAAAAGCATCTCCCAAAATCCCAACATTTCAAAGCGGTCAGGCTCCTCTCTGGTTCCATGGCGGAAATCAGTCTGTCAACCGACAGTGAGCAAATGAAGAGCTTGCAAGGCGGCAAATCCCTGCTGCTAACCATGGCTGAGTCCACCATTCTGCCAGCTGGCATCCATCTTTTGGTCCCCCTGAGTTCTGATTCTTCTGACAGCGGCTTCCTGGCTGGAGAGCTCAACCCCGATTGTCTCTGGGAGGAAAACCGACAGCAATGGCTAAATGACGTTCAGCTCTCTGTTTTCGACCAGACCAATCGACAACTGATCTTCACCTCTTTCAACGAGTCACACCCCTTCCCTCACCTGGCGGCCAATACAACTCGCCACGCAACAATGCAGCCTTTTGAATGGCAGGTAGACGGCAAAATCTATCTGGCCTGCGCCCGACCACTCTTTCTGCAGGGCAATTTCCAGGGTTCACAGTGGACGCTGGTTTTAAGCGAAAGCAAAGCAAGCTTTGCTGACACAATCAGCAGTTTCCAGAACACCTTCCCCCAGACTATTGCCATAACCATGCTGGTGGTGCTGCTGTTCAGCACTACCCAGATTCGCAGGAAACTGGGGCCGCTTGCTGAGCTCAAAGAGGGCATGAAAAAAATAACCACCCAGAGCTTCAACCAGCGGGTGGAGATCCACACCGGAGATGAATTTGAGGAACTGGCCGACTCGTTCAATGACATGCTAACCCGCTTGGACAACCATTTTATCACCATGAAAACCAGGGATATGATCGACCGGGAAATTCTTTCAACCATGGATACCGACAAGATCGCCGCCATTGTCATCAGTCACCTTGACCGACTGGGGAGTGGTGAATATGTCGGCCTGGCGCTGCAGGATTTTCCTGAGCCGGAGATCATCAGCTCGTATCTTGGACGCCATGGCAAACAAAGTAAAAGGACCATCGCCTCGGCTACCATTCCCATGGCAGACAAATTGCTGTTCAGCAATCATCGCCATGGACTTTTTGTCCATGCCGGTAAATGCCCGGACTATTTCAACCCTCTTTTTGCCCGCGGCGTCATCTCCCTTTTGATTACTCCAATCATGATCAAAGAAAAGTTCGCCGGACTCATTTTTCTTACCTACCGGACATACCTGATCCACCATCCCGATGATCAGCTTCTGGTTCAGCAATTTGCTGATCAGCTGGCGGTAGGCCTTGAGAATGCCCGACTGGTAGAGGATCTACAACAGTTGAACTGGGGAACGCTGACTGCTCTGGCCAAAACCGTTGACGCCAAATCACCCTGGACTGCAGGTCATTCGGAGCGGGTCACCCGCCTGGCAGTTACCACTGCCAAAGCCATGAATCTGCCCCCGACAGACATTGAAACCATCCACCGCAGCGCCCTGCTCCACGATATCGGCAAAATAGGAATTCCGCTGACTATCCTGGACAAACCAGGCAGATTGACCTACGAGGAATATAAAATCATCTGCAGGCATCCCCAAGTGGGTAAGATGATTCTCGAACCAATATCCTTTTACCGGCAGGCGGCAACAATTATTGAGCAGCACCATGAACACTTTGACGGCAAAGGATATCCAGGCGGTCTCTCAGGAGAAGAGATCGTCTTGGGAGCGCGGATTATTGCCGTTGCCGATGTTTTTGATTCCTGCATTTCAGATCGACCCTATCGTCCGGGGATGGATTTTGCCCAGGTAGTCGATATTATCTCAAATGGTTCAGGAAGCCAGTTTGATCCCCAGGTCGTCGACGCCTTCCTGCAGATAGTGGCCTCCTCTCCCGATCGTTTCGCAAAAAACAGTGCAGAGCCGGAAAGGCTTTTCAGCAACTACCAAAATCGACTTGCTTCTTGAGCGGCTAAACTGGTAATAAAATTCTGCTAGAAAAACAAACCATTGGATAGAGCAAATAGCGATGAAAAAAATAATTGCCAGCTTGCTAATGATACTCTGCTTTTGCGGCTGCCAGTTTGGTGGTTCGGTTGACCTGCCCCCGGACCTGCTGGGAACCTGGGGAACTGAGAGCCCGAAATACGCCGACCGTTTTCTCACACTGGAAACGGATGTGATCAGTTTTGGCATTGGCGGTGGTGAAGTTAACCGGTATGCCATTACCCAAGTCAAAGCGAAGGAACAGGGAAACCACGTAACCGATTATATCATTCACTACAAAAATGAAGATAACGATGGTTTTATCTTTGCGTTCACCTACGATACAGCCCATCATGGCAATCTCATAATAAGAAATCAACCGGGCATCTGGACAAGAGTGCCGGACGCTCCCAGTCTGCGGGAACATGACTGATGTGCAGTCCGATCCACCTCGGAGATCCTTATGAATGAAAAACGTTATTTCAAACGGGTAACTTTTCTCACTGAAGTTCAGGTATTGTGTGATGATCAGACACTACCAGGTGAGTTGCTGGATATCTCCCTTAAAGGGGCTCTGCTAAGGATCACAACTCCTGGACCACTGGCCATTGGCACATTGGCAACCGTCTGCATCTACCTTCCCCCTTCCGACATCACCATCCGCGCTGAAGCCCAGGTGGTCCACCGTCGGGAAAACGATTTCGGCTTTACCTTCACCGGCATTGATGCCGAAGCCATGGGACACCTGCGGCGGCTGATGGAATTGAACACCGGCAACAGCGAAGAGATAACCAGTGAACTGCCCTTTTTGCTTAAAAAATAGCCGCCGTCAACCATCCGGCAACCTTCTTCACTCCTGCTTGATGAAGAGGATGAAAGGAACACTACCATCATGAAGTGCCATGAAGTTGATTACCAGATAATAGGCAATGATATCCAACTGGTGGAGATCGAGCTGGACCCCGGCGAAACGGTCATTGCGGAAGCGGGAGCCATGAACTACATGGATGACGGCATCTCCTTCAGCGCCAAAATGGGGGACGGCTCCAAACCTGACGCCGGTTTTTTCGGCAAACTGATGGGTGCCGGCATCCGGGCGGTAACCGGGGAAACAGTGTTCCTCACCCATTTCACCAACAACGGCAGCGGTAAAAAACAGGTGGCCTTTTCGGCGCCCTATCCGGGGAAAATCATTCCGATCAATATGGCAAACATCAACGGGGAACTTTTCTGCCAGAAAGATGCCTTTTTGTGTGCCGCCCTGGGAACCGAAGTGGGTATTGCGTTTACCAAACGGCTGGGAACCGGCTTTTTCGGCGGGGAAGGATTCATTCTCCAGCGTCTGCGTGGCGACGGCATGGCTTTTATTCATGCCGGCGGCACGGTGATCACCAAGCAACTTGACAACCAGAAGATCATGGTGGATACCGGCTGCATCGTTGCCTTTACCGGCAATATCGATTATGATGTCCAGCGGGCCGGCAGCCTCAAATCGATGTTTTTCGGCGGCGAGGGCATGTTCCTCGCCACCCTGAGCGGTACCGGCACCGTCCTGCTCCAGAGCCTGCCCTTCTCGCGTCTCGCCGATCGGATTATCGCCCATGCCCCGGCGGCTGGCGGCAGCCGGAAAGGCGAAGGATCGGTACTGGGCAGCCTGGGAAATCTCATTGACGGCCGATAGTAAAAAAAGGAACTAGCATGGACAGCAACCTCTTTCTCACCGTTTTCGGCACTGTCTTTCTGGCGGAGTTGGGCGATAAAACGCAGTTGGCAACCCTGCTGTTTGCTGCTGATCAGCAGGTCAACAAATGGCTCGTTTTTTTCAGCGCTTCCCTGGCCTTGATCTGCACCTCCGCCCTTGGCGTCGCCGCCGGCGGCCTGATCTCCCGCCATGTGGCCGAAAAACAGCTGGCCATCCTGGCCGGCTGTGGATTTATCATCATCGGCATCTGGACTCTGCGGAAAGCTTTTTGACACAGCAGGCAGGGGGCACACCCTTGGGGAACAACGCTTTTCCCGGCAGCCATACTGCGCTAGCATGCTTCTATCAACAACTTCACGACACCAACTCACATTGACAGCTTGATTATGGAAAACTCATTAGTTGAAAAACTGCAGGACGAAATTGGCACGGTCAGCTGGCCCTGGCTGAAACCCCATGGTGAACGGGACGCCCTGTTTCTCATTGACCCGCAGATGGATTTGCTTGATGTTGCCGTACATATTGCCGAAGATCGGGTTGAGCAGGTTCGTCACTGGCTGGAAACCGGCAAAATAATCCGGCCGGACACCAAACAGATGGACGCCTGGGAAACGGCAAACACCATGTTTTCCTGCCTTATTGTCAAACCTTTTGTCCTCATACAACTCCCATCTTAGGAAGCACCATGCATGACTCAGCCTTACATCCCCGGAGGCCAGCCTTTGTAAATTCACGCCCCCGGCCACCAGCGGGGACACCCCCCAGACATCATGGGGATACCTCAACCTCTTCATGAAAAAGCTTTTACAACAACCATCGGCATTGGCAATGATCGCCGTCTGCAGCCTGCTGGTTTCCGGCCTGGCACCCTATGATCGGATGGTCTGGCTGTTGGAGGTCTTTCCCATTCTCATCGGCCTGCCGGTTCTCCTGTGCACCTATGGCCATTTTCGCTTTACCAATCTGGTTTACCTCCTGTTATTGATTCATGCAATCATTCTCATGATTGGCGGCCATTATTCCTATGCCCGGGTCCCGGCCGGCCTTTGGTTCCAGGATCTTTTTCATCTAAGCCGCAACCATTTTGACCGCCTCGGCCATCTGGCCCAGGGATTTATCCCGGCAATGGTGACCAGGGAGATACTCCTGCGCCGGTCGCCGCTGGTTGCCGGAAAATGGCTGAGTGGCATTGTGCTGGCCATCTGTCTGGCCATCAGCGCCAGCTATGAGTTTATTGAGTGGTGGGTTGCCCTGCTTGGCGGCTACCAGGCCGAAGAGTTTCTCGCCACCCAGGGAGATGTATGGGATACCCAGTGGGATATGTTTCTTGCCCTGGTGGGCGCCGCCATCGCCCTGCTAACCCTGAGCCGCTACCACGATCATCAGTTGCAAAAACATGACTACCGCTGATTCTCTTTTCCGCAGCTGGCGATCATTCTTCCTGCCGGGAAGTCTCTTGTGGGTGGCCGCCTTGGGCAGCCTGCGGATCAAATTTCTGGCAACCAGAATCCCGCTGACCGATCCCCTGCTGCCGGTGGCGGTCCTGGCCGTTGGCGTCCTGCTTGGCTGGCGTTTCAACCGCAGCCGGGTGGTTTTTGCCCTTCTGCTCCTGGCGCTGGCCGACCGTCTGCTCCGTCATTACGGCGGTAGTTCCAGCATCTCTTCAGGGCCGGGGCAGGTAGTCTACCAAAGCATCGCCCTCTTTCTGCCCCTGAACCTGGCTTTGATTGCCCTGATGGAGGAACGGGGACTGTTCAACTGGCGGGGCATCACCAGAATACTGCTGATTCTTGTCCAGCCACTGCTGCTTGCCGGCATCGTTCACCATCGGCCCGCCCTCCTGCTGGATATCTACCACTTCTCTTTCAGTAACCAGCCCCTCCTGCTGCGGCTGCCGTTGCCACAACCTGCCACAGTTACTATTGTGCTAAGCTTCACGATTCTTTTCGGCCGCTGGTGGTGGCGACGGGGAGCTATGGAAAGCGGCTTTTTCTGGGTCCTACCCATAAGTATAACTGCCCTGACCATGGTTCAACCGGGGCCGGAAACCACTTTTTTCTTTGCCATCGCCGGCCTGACACTGACCATTGCAGTCATCGAATCATCGCACTTCATGGCCTATCGTGATGAGCTGACCAAGCTGCCGGCCCGCCGGGCTCTCAATGAGCACCTACTGCAACTGGGCAGCCGTTATGCCCTGGCCATGGTGGATATCGACTTTTTCAAAAAATTCAACGACCGCTACGGCCATGACGTGGGCGATCAAGTCTTGCGGATGGTTGCCACCCGGCTCTCCCGAACAGGGGGCGGCGGCAAGGCTTTTCGCTACGGCGGCGAAGAGTTTACCATCCTTTTTCCCGGCCGCACCGCTGATGAGGCCATGCCGTTTCTCGAACAGCTGCGGCAGGAGATTGCCGATACCGGATTCAGTGTCCGCAATCGTCCGCGCCCCAGGAAAAAACCGCCCAAACCCCGGCAACGGGAAAAAGCAGTAAAAAAGGTGTCCCTGACCGTCAGCATCGGGATCGGCGAACCTGACGACCGTCACCCGACCCCTGGTCAGGCCTTGAAGCGGGCCGACCAAGCACTGTACCGTGCCAAAAAAGCCGGCCGCAACCGAATCATCAAGTAAGGTGCGGTACAGACATGGACGATTATCACTCCTTTACTAAAAGCATCCCATATTGTATTATGGCGGCAACAATTCTTTCCCTGGAGTAAAAAACAGGACAACACCATCCATGAGCAACAGCACTACCATCGATACCCGACCCCTGCCATCTCGCGTCCACCGGCTTGAGGTCAACGGCAAAACCATCTACCTGGTGGGCACTGCCCACGTCTCCAAGGAGAGTGTTCAGGACGTCCATGATACCGTCAGCGCGGTCAAACCGGAGGCTATCTGCATTGAGCTGTGCGAATCCCGCAGACAGGCCATAACCCGCAGAGATGCCTGGCAGCAGATGGATATTATCAAGGTAGTCAGGGAAAAAAAATCACTCTTCCTCCTCGCCCAGCTGATTTTGACCTCTTTCTACCGGAAAATCGGCGAACAGCTCGGGGTTCAGCCGGGAGCTGAAATGATTGCCGGCATGGAACTGGCGAAACAGACCGGAGCGATACTGGTTCTTGCCGACCGCAACATCGAGATCACCCTGAAAAGAGTCTGGGGTTACCTCAACCTCTGGAACAGAATGAAAATGATCGGCCATCTGCTTTTCAGCCTGCTGGCCACTGAGGAGATTGGCTCTGACCTTATCGAGGAGATGAAAGAACAGGACCAGTTGGAACATGTGCTGGAAGAACTGAGTAACTCGTTTCCCGAAGTCAAGAAGCGGCTCATTGACGAGCGGGATATCTACCTGGCACAAAAGATCAGGGAAGCACCCGGCCAGGTGGTGGTGGCGGTGGTCGGCGCCGGTCACGTCCCCGGCATCAAAAAGTACATTACCACCGAGCACTCCCTTGAGCCACTGATGACCATGCCGCCCACGTCACCTCTGCTGCCGCTGATCAAATGGGCCATCCCGGTGACCGTCATGGCCATGCTGATCGGCGGCTTTTTCAAAAGCGGCAGCGAACATTCACTACAGTCAATCTATATCTGGGTGATGGTTAACGGCGTGCTGGCCGGGATCGGCGCAGCCCTGGCCCTGGGACACCCCCTCACCATCCTCTCTTCCGTGGTGGCCGCCCCCATCACCAGCCTGAACCCCATGATTGCCGCCGGCTGGGTTTCAGGTCTCGTCCAGGCGTACGTGAAAAAACCAACGGTGGCCGACCTGGAAGATCTGCCGAACGCCATCTCCACGGTCAAAGGTTTCTGGTTCAACCCCGCCTGCCGCGTCCTGCTGGTGGTTGTCCTGGCCAATCTGGGCAGTTCCCTGGGAACCTTCATTTCCGGCAGCTGGATTGCCGCCCGGCTGTTTTAACCACAGTCCCTGGAGAAATGAGATGAACATTCTGGTTACCGGCGGCGCCGGATACATCGGCAGTCACACCTGCCTCGAACTGCTGAACGCCGGCCATCAAGTCATGGTGGTTGACAACCTGTGCAACAGCAAGGAAGCCTCGCTTCTCCGGGTGCAGGAGCTAACCGGCAAAAAGCTGCACTTCCACCAGGTTGACCTGCTTGACCAAAAGTCCTTGGACGCGGTCTTTGCCAGCCAACCCATTGAGGCGGTCATCCATTTTGCCGGACTGAAAGCGGTGGGCGAATCGGTGGCCATGCCCTTGCGCTACTACCACAACAATATCACCGGCACCATCAACCTGTGCGAGGTGATGACCAGACATCGGGTCAACAAGCTGGTTTTCAGCTCTTCGGCCACCGTCTATGGCGATCCCCATACGGTGCCGATCAGGGAAGACTTCCCCGTCGGTGCCACGAACCCCTATGGGCGGACGAAACTGATGATCGAAGAGATCCTGCGGGATCTGCAGCGGGCGAACGACGCCTGGCACATATCCCTGCTGCGCTATTTCAATCCGGTGGGCGCTCACGAAAGCGGCCGCATCGGCGAAGATCCTAATGGCATCCCCAACAATCTGCTGCCCTATATTTCCCAGGTTGCCGTGGGGAAACTGCAAAAACTTTCAGTCTTCGGCAGCGACTATCCCACCCCTGACGGCACCGGTATCCGTGATTACATCCATGTGGTGGATCTGGCAGTCGGCCACCTCCGGGCCCTGGAAGCAATGACCACAACACCTGGCGTGGCTACCTATAACCTTGGCACCGGCCGGGGGTACAGTGTTCTGGAGATGGTTGCCGCCTTTGAACAGTCATCGGGACGACGGATCCCCTACCAAATCACCGGCCGGCGACCGGGAGACATTGCCTCCTGCTACGCCGACCCTTCCCTGGCAGAGAGGAAACTTCACTGGACCGCTGAGCGGGACATTGCCACAATGACTGCCGATGCCTGGCGCTGGCAGCAGCAGAATCCGGATGGTTATGTCTAGCAGCCGGAATATTTTCGCCGATCTGCCGGGAGCAGTGAAAACTGAGTTTTTTGAAAATCTCCTGACAACTAAAAACTTTCGTATTGAGCGCATCATATCCCATGGCCAGGCGTCACCCAAAGATTTCTGGTATGACCAGGATCATCAGGAGTGGGTTCTCCTGCTGGCCGGCAAAGCCCGGCTGCAGCTCGCCGACCAACATGGGGAAATCGAACTTAATCCTGGAGACTACCTGCTCATTTCCGCCCACCAGCGCCACCGGGTAGCCTGGACCGACCCCGGACAACCCACTATCTGGCTGGCGATCCACTATGAATGAGCAGAAAATCCCGTCCCAACGACATCCTGCCCTTGCAATGCCACACGCGATCACGCATTCTCATGGTGACATTTCCACGGTTACTGATGGCAACCAGCTGAGAGGATTAACCCCGACTTTGTGCGCCTGGATGCTCCTTGGTGACCAACACCTCGCAGGCAACCATTAATCTCATTGTTTTGTTCAGGTTTGAAGAAAAAGGAAATATGTGCTAATCTGTATTTTTTATCTCTTTTCAGGATTACCACAGATGGCCGCACCACAACAAACACCCAGTCATGAGCTGTTGGCCGCCCTGATCGACAGTCTGAAAGACCCTTTTCTGTTTGTCGATACCGGGCATATCATCCGTTATATGAATAAGGCCGCCTTGGTACATTTCAGGGATGGTGCCGGGCTCTTGAACCAGTCGCTGCTCAACTGTCACAACGAACGTTCACGAAGCATCATTCTGGCCACCATGGCGGCTTTTGCAGCAGGCGATGAAGAGGAGCGGCTGATCAGTGACAACGACAGAAACCGGCTTTACATGCGGGCGGTCAGGGACAACCAGGGACGTCTGCTGGGCTATTACGAACGCTATGAACCACCCCGCCATCCCCTGGCCAGACCTTTGCAGGCAGAGGAATTGCCATGACCATCGAAATAATCACAGCCAGCCGGCTGGCAGAAAAAATAATCCGCTTCGTCCGCATGTCGTCCGACAATTCACTCCACAACGAATCCGGCGAACCGGCTTGGGGAGCGCCGCTGGTGGGTTTTGCCCGGGGTGATGATCAGCTGTTTGCTCACTTGAAAACCGATATTGGCCCCTTTTACTGGACTCCGGAAGATATTTTCCAGCTCACCTTTCCTGATTTACAGGTCTCGGCCGCCGACCTGGCGGTTGTCTGCTGGATTCTTCCCCAGACGGCGGCAACCAAAGAGGAGCACCGCCAGGCCACCTCCCTGCCTGCTGAACGCTGGAGCCGTTCGCGCCTCTATGGCGAACAGTTTAATGACCTGCTGCGCCGCCAGGTGGTTCTCTGGCTCCAGGAAAGCGTCATTTCAGCCATCGCTCCGCTTCACGCCCCCCAATGGCAGTGGCAGCGGTCGCCCCGCTACGGTCTGGCATCGAATTGGTCGGAACGCCACGCCGCCCATGTTGCCGGTTTGGGAACCTTCGGTCTCAGCGATGGTCTGATTACTCCGGTTGGCAAAGCCATGCGCTGCGGCTCGGTGGTTGCCCTGCTGCCGGTTGAACCGGCCACAAGACCCTATGCCAGCCATGTCGATTACTGTCTCTATTATACCAAGGGAACCTGCGGCGCCTGCATTGACCGCTGCCCGGCAGGGGCCATCAGCAAAAACGGCCATGACAAGGAACGCTGCCTGGCCTATATCAAGGAAACAACCGCACCCTATGCAGAAAACCAGCTGGGGGAACCGGTCAGCAGCTGCGGTCTGTGCCAGGTGAAGATTCCCTGCGAGTCAAAAATTCCGGCCGCCAGCGGCCAAACCCCTTTTGTCAGGAGTCAGCCATGATCAGACACCTTATCTTCCTGACCTTTAAACCGGAGATTCAGGACGCTGATATTGCCGCCATTGAACGGGGACTGGCAGCACTGCCGGCAAAAATCCAGGATATTTCCAGCTTTGAGTTCGGCCGCGATATTGTTCGATCCGAGCGCTCCTGTGATTTTGCCCTGGTTTCCTCCTTTGCTGACCTGGAAGCGTTGAAACGCTACCAGGTTCACCCCGACCATCAGGCCGTCCTTGCCAAGGTGAAAGCCGCCTGCAGTCAGATTCAGGCGGTTGATTATGAATACTGATTTTCCTTAGCGGCACTATCGAATGTTCTTGCCCACCACCTCAGCTGAGGTAGAACGTCTCGGCTGGTCTTCCCTCGATGTCATCCTGATTACCGGTGACACCTATATCGACAGCCCATTTATCGGTGCCGCCGTTATCGGCAAAGTGCTGGTGAATGCCGGATTCCGGGTTGGCATCATCGCCCAGCCGGATATTGATTCCAACCGGGATATCTGCCGGCTGGGAGAACCGGTACTGTTCTGGGGGGTGTCCGGCGGCAGTGTCGATTCCATGGTGGCCAATTATACCGCCAACGGCAGACGCCGACATCAGGATGACCTGACTCCCGGAGGTGAAAACACGCGCCGTCCTGATCGGGCGGTCATTGTCTACACCAATCTCATCCGCCGCCATTACAAAAATACCAGGCCCATTGTGCTGGGGGGAATAGAAGCCAGCCTGCGGCGGCTAGTCCACTATGATTTCTGGTCCAACCGGATCAGAAAATCGATCCTTTTCAACGCCAAGGCTGATCTGCTGGCCTACGGCATGGGGGAGGCAACTATGGTGGCGCTGGCAAAAAGACTGCAAGCAGGGCAGCCGGCAGAGGATCTGCCGGGTCTGTGCTACCGGACCAACATGCCGCCGCCGGCCTATCTGGAACTGCCGGCCTATGATGAGATAACAGACAATCACCAGGCATTCATCGACATGTTTCATCTCTTCTACCGCAACCAGGATCATCTCACCGCCCGTGGCCTCGTACAGCGCCAGGACGACCGCTATCTGGTCCACAATCCGCCGGCGCCGCCCCTCACCCAGCAGGAATTGGACCAGGTCTACAGCCTGGATTTTGAACGGGATATCCATCCCTTTTACCGACAGCAGGGGAAGGTCAGAGCCCTGGAGACCATCCAGTTTTCCCTCACCACTCATCGGGGATGTTATGGTGCCTGCGATTTTTGTGCTATAGCCGTCCACCAGGGACAAACCGTCCACTGGCGCAGCGAAGCTTCGCTGGTGGCGGAAGCACAACAGCTGACCAAGCATCCCCGGTTCAAAGGCATTATTCTCGATGTGGGTGGCCCGACGGCCAACATGTACGGTTTTGAATGCGGCAAAAAGACCACCAAAGGCGTCTGTACTGACAAACGGTGCCTCTACCCATCAGTCTGCGGCCACCTACCGGTACAGCACCAGAGCCAGATCAGGCTGCTGAAAAAACTGCGGCAACTGCCGGGAATCAAACATGTGTTTGTCGCCTCGGGGGTCAGGCACGATCTGGTCCTGGCTGACCAACAAACCGGCATCCTGTATCTGGAAGAACTGGTCAAGCACCATGTCTCCGGTCAGCTGAAGGTTGCGCCGGAGCATTCAGAACCGGAGGTGCTGGCACTGATGGGCAAACCGGAAATTGGCCAATTGCTGACCTTTAAAGATCATTTTGACCGGTTGACCCGCAAGGCGGGGAAAAAACAATTTCTCTCCTATTACCTGATCGCCGCCTATCCGGGCTGCACCACTGACCATATGCACCAGCTCCACACTTTCACCACCAGGCACCTGCACATCAGGCCGGAACAGGTGCAGATATTCACCCCAACACCATCAACCTACGCAAGTCTGATGTACCATACGGAGAAAAATCCTTTTACCGGCAGCAACATTTTTGTGGAAAAAAACCAGGCGGGCAAAATAGGGCAAAAAGAGATTATCACTGGCAATCGACAGCAACAGCAAAAGAGCCGGTCGGCGGCAGCACAAAAAAGGCATTGATTGTTTCGCCAATATCTGTAAGATTGACCAACCAAGATAGGAATCCGCATCATATTACCTTTGCACCACAGAGACTCAGAGAGTAAGGCGACATAGTAACAATATTCTTCCTGTCTTTGCTCTGAGTCCTCTGGGTCTCTGTGGCAACAAAAGAGGATCGTCCATGAAAAACAGCAAAATCTTTCTACCCCTAACAGTTTTCATCGTTATTGCCCTGGGTTTCTTTTTTTCACCTCCGCTCCACCGTGCCGACGCTGCCGATAAACCCCAGGTGGTCTTCACCACCGACATGGGTGAAATCACCATTGAGCTTGATCCTCAGCAGGCACCGCTGACAGTAAGCAATTTTCTCGCCTACGTTGATGCCGGTTTTTTCGACGGCACCATCTTTCATCGGGTCATTCCCGGCTTTGTCATCCAAGGCGGCGGCTTTACTGCTGACATGGTACAAAAACCAACCAGAACACCGATCAAGAATGAAGCCGACAACGGGTTGCGCAACCTGCGCGGCACCCTTTCCATGGCCCGCACCCAGGACCTTCACAGTGCTACCTCACAGTTTTTCATCAACCTGAAGGATAACAAGATGCTTGACCATCGGCCAGGCAATTTCGGCTATGCAGTATTTGGCAGGGTAAGTCAGGGAATGGATGTGGTGGATGCCATCGCCGCCGTTCCGACGGGCAACCATGGCCATTACCAGGACGTCCCCCGTCACCCAGTGCGGATTTTGATGGCCACCAAAAAATGATTCTTTTTTTTGAGCCACAGACACACCCCGACAGAAAAACTGCCTGAGGATAATCGTCCGTGTCTGTCTGTGTGCGTCTGCGGCAAAAGAAATCGTTTGTTTGAGGAGAGAATAACGATGACTGAAGCAACCCTGAGACCGGAAATTACCAGCCGCTACCTGCCCTTTTTCCACCAGGTGATGGCTGCCCACGGTCACCTGATACATTCCGTCTATCTCACCGGCAGTGTTCTGGAAGACGATTTTGACATGAAATGGTCCGATATCACCTCGGTCATTGTCCTCCACCGAATGGAGCTGAATTTCCTTGAGCAGTTGGCCCCGTTGGGGAAAAAATACGGCAAAAAAGGAGTCGCTGCTCCGCTGATCATGACCCCCGCCTACATCACCAGCTCACTGGATGTCTTTCCCCTCGAATTTCTCAACCTGAAACTTTTGCATCATCCCCTCCATGGAGATGGCCTGTTTGCCGGCCTTGAAATCAACCTGGACGACCTGCGACGTCAGTGTGAAAGGGAGTTGAAAGTCAAGCTCATCGGCCTGCGGCAAAGATATCTGTCGGCCGCCGGCGACCGGACAATGCTGAACCAGGGATTCACCAGCTCCTTTGGTGACTACCTGGCTCTTTTCCGGGGCATTGTCACCCTGCACCGGATCATGCCACCACGTTCAACCTCCGAACTGCTGGCCACCCTTCAAGAGGTAAGCGGGGTTGATACCACGGTATTCAGGAATGTTTTTCAGGCAAAAAAGGAGCAGCGCAAACTTTCTTTGGATCAGCTGAACACCCTCTTTGAAGATTACTATCACGCTCTGGAACAGCTGGGAACCCTGGTCGATGAACATCAGATCTAACCTTCGCCGCCTCTTACCGGCTCTGCTGATCTGCTGTTTCTGGCTGCCGGCAACGGTCCAGGCCCTGGTGGTTCCTCCCAGGCCAACAAACTACGTTGTTGACCAGGCAAACCTCATTGATGGAGCCATTGAACAGCAGATCAACGGTTATCTCCGGGAGCTGGAGCAGAAAACCACTGCCCAGATGGTGGTGCTGACCGTCCCCAGCCTCGAAGGTGAAAATCTGGAGGATATCTCCCTCTCTATTGCCCATGATCAATGGAAACTTGGCCAGCAAGGGAAGGACAACGGTGTCCTGCTGCTGGTGTCAGCGGGAGATCATCAATACCGCTTTGAGATCGGTTACGGTCTGGAAGGGGTGCTGCCCGACAGCTTTGTCGGCTCCCTCGGCCGCACCTACCTGGTCCCCCTCTTCCGGCAGGGGGAGTTCGGCAAGGGAATTTATGCCGCGGTACTGGCCACCGCCCGGGAAATTGCCACCGACGCCGGGGTCACGATCACCGGCATGCCCAAGCTTAGGCATCATCCCGGCCAACAGGCACCAGCCCGGCGGAAACAAAGCCTGTTCAGCAAGATCATCTCGCTGTTCTTCTTCGTAATGATGGGGATCCTGTTCATCAGAAACCCCCGGCTTTTTCTGATGCTGCTCCTTTTCTCCTCCATGGGCGGCCGGCGCGGCTCCTGGGGCGGCGGCGGAAGTTTCGGTGGTGGCGGCTTCGGAGGGGGCGGCGGCGGTTTCGGCGGTGGCGGTGCTTCCGGCAGCTGGTAGCAAGAAAGAGAGAGTCTTCGGCAAACAGATTGCCCAAAAAGAGAAGGAAAAACAAACCCATTGATCGTACACATGCTACAAGGAGAGTCCCATGTCCAAACAAATTAAAACCATTCTGATTTTGCTGGCAATTCTTATTGTCATCGGCTTCATGGCTTTCGGCTGGGTGATCAAAGGCTACAACCGAGCTATTGCCCTGGATGAAAACATCAAAGGCCGCTGGGCCCAAGTGGAAAACCAGCTGAAACGACGCTATGATCTTATTCCCAATCTGGTGGAAACGGTTAAAGGCTATGCCACCCATGAGAAGGAGCTGTTTGAAAACATTGCCCAGGCACGGACCAAGTATTTTCAGGCAGGCCCGATCAAGGATAAGGTAGCCGCCGCCAACCAGCTGGAGGGCACCCTCTCCCGACTGCTGCTGCTCCAGGAGCGCTATCCGGAGCTAAAAGCCAACCAGTCCTTTCTCAAACTGCAGGACAGTCTTGAAGGCACCGAAAACCGTATTGCCGTTGAGCGCAAACGCTACAATGAAGCTGTGCAGGGATTGAACACCTATATCCGCACTGTCTTCGGTCGCTTTTTTGCCGGCCTGGCCGGGATTGACAAGGCAACCTACTATGAATTGCCGGAGGGAGAGCAAGCCATCCCGAAGGTAAAATTTGACAGCTGAAGGTTAGAGTAAAGAGCAGGAATAAAAACCGGAACCGGAGCCGCCTTGCCGCGGTTCCGGTTTTTTTATCACCACCATGTCCCCCCGCCCGGTTTCCCGTGAAGCTTATTGGCATATAAAATGTTTTTTGACAAAAACAGGAACACAGATTAACCTCTACCATAAAGTTTTTCCATCCCGACCAGCACAAGGAGACTTTCTTATGGAAAACATCCTGACCACGTTACAGGAACTGCTCACCGTCTACGGGCTCAATCTGATCGCCGCCCTGGCGATTTTCATTATTGGCCGCTGGGCGGCAAAAATCATCAGAAACATCCTTGAAACGCTGATGACCAAAAAGGCTCTGGAACCAACCATAATCTCGTTCACCTGCAATCTGGTTTATACGGCCATCGTTGCCTTTGTGGTCATTGCCGCCATTTCCAAACTTGGGGTCCAGACCACCTCCTTTGTTGCTGTCCTTGGCGCCGCCGGCCTGGCCGTCGGCCTGGCCCTGCAGGGGTCTCTGTCCAACTTTGCCGCCGGCGTTCTGCTGATTATTTTCCGCCCCTTCAAAGCCGGAGACCTCATCGAAGGTGCCGGCAAAACTGGAGCGGTAAAAGAGATCAGTATTTTCACCACTATTCTCACCACTCCGGACAACAAGGTCATTATCATCCCTAACTCAGCTATTATGGGAAATACCATCACCAACTATTCCACGATGCCGACCAGGCGGGTGGACCTGAACATCGGGGTCAGCTACAATGATGATCTGAAAAAAGTACGGCGGGTATTGGAAGATCTGATCAGCAAGGACAGTCGGATATTGAAAGATCCGGCACCTATGATCGCGGTGGGAGAACTGGCCGACAGCAGTGTTAATTTCACTGTCCGCCTGTGGGTTGAAAGCGCTGACTACTGGGGAGTTTATTTTGATACTACTGAAGCAGTCAAGCTACGCTTCGATGAAGAGGGTATTTCCATCCCCTACCCGCAGCAGGACGTCCACATGTATCAGCATCAAGCATAACCGCCAAGCCAAGCTCGGCTGAAGCAATTCAGCCGAGCTTTTTTCATCAATTTCCACCTTGAAACCACCTTGCCGTCAACAACAGGGCTCATCATCTTTCACGTTGGGGGCAACTCCTCCACCCACCTGCCGCGCAGCAATTTTCCTCAGCAGTTATTCAGGCTGTTCTCTCCCTGCCAAGCGGTTGACGACTGCGTTTTTCTCTTCCTGCACCAACAGAGCGCTGACAATCATTTAAGAATGACAGGAAATTGCCGATACCCTTTGTGATGAATGATATTGCAACATTGCAGCCAGCAAGGAGCAGTTATGATTATCACCAACATAGAAGCCATCCCTGGGAAAAAGATCATCGAACATTACGGTCTGGTATCCGGCAGCACCATCCGGGCTAAACATATCGGCCGGGACTTCATGGCCGGTCTGAAAAATATTGTCGGCGGCGAACTGAAAGGCTATACAGAGCTGCTCCAGGAATCACGTAATCAAGCACTGCAGAGGATGCGGGCGGAGGCTGAACAGCTGGGAGCCAACGCGGTCATCAATGTGCGCTTTTCCACCTCATCGGTAGCCCAGGGAGCCGCAGAGCTCTATGTCTACGGGACCGCGATTCGCTATGAATAACTGGAGCATGATATGGCTGACCTGATTATTTTTCTTCTTCTACTGGGGCTGGGCTACGGAGCTGGCAGCTGGGCGGAAAAACGCCACTACCAATTGATCGGGAAGCGGGAAAAGCAGTTTTTGAATCTGCCGGCACTCACCGCTAAAAAGCTGGTGATGGATGAACAACTTGTTGAACGGGCAATCCTGGTAAGCGGCAGCGCGGTTATTTCCATCGACTATTTCAAACGCCTGCTGGCCGGCCTGCGGAATATCTTCGGCGGTACGGTCAAATCCTATGAAAGCCTGATTGACCGCGCCCGGCGTGAAGCCATCCTGCGGATGAAGGAAAATGCTCATGGGGCGTCCATGATTGTCAATGTCCGCATCGAAACCTCAACCATCGGTAAAAATGCCGTCAAGGGCAAGGTCGGCAGCGTTGAGGCTCTCGCATATGGGACGGCCATCACAATGAAACCCTGAATGAAATACCGCCCCAAAATCCTCTCCAGCAATGTCAATATTTCCCCTACCTCACCTTGGAAGGAGTTTCTGCTCCTGGCTGGAGGGCTGTTGGGAATAGCGGTGGTCTTATATCTGGTTCTTGGTTTCGCTGTCGAGTTGCTCGTTCCCCGCCTTTCACCCAAGATTGAACAGGCGCTGGCCAACAACCTGCTCCGCAAACTGCATATCAGCGAAAATGACGCTCCGGAAAAGAATAAAGCCCTGCAAGAACTTCTCGACCGGCTGCAGCAGCATTGTCCAGGCCTGCCATACCACTGTACGATCCGGCTGGCCAGCACACAAAAGGTCAACGCCATTGCCCTGCCCGGCGGCACTATTGTCATCTTTGCCGGCCTGCTGGACACTGTCACTTCGGAAAATGAACTGGCTTTCGTCTTGGCTCACGAGCTGGGGCACTTCAGTCATCGGGATCATTTGCGTGGCATGGGCCGGGGATTGGTGGTCATGACTCTCGGCACCCTACTGCTCGGGACTGACAGTCAAATCAATCAATTGCTTGCCAGCGCTCTGAACTTGACCGAAATGCGTTTTTCCCGCCGGCAGGAAAGTTCAGCCGATCTTTTTGCTCTGGAGGTAGTGCAATCCACCTATGGTCACACCGGCGGTGCCCTGGCCTTTTTTGAAAAACTTGCACTAGGAGACAGAACCCGTTATACTGGTCATTATTTTTCCACCCACCCCCAGCACTCCCAAAGGATTAATGACCTCCAGGATTACTGCTTTCAACAGGGTTTTCAGCAAGGCCCTCTCACCCCACTTCCCGGGACTCTTTCCCGGCCATAACCATGGCCACCCTGACAATTTCTAACCTCAGGTTCCATCATCTGGGACCGTTCAGTTTCCAGATCCCGGCAGGAGAATGCCTGGCAATCTCGGGACCGTCCGGGGCCGGTAAAACACTGATGCTCCGCGCTATCGCCGATCTCGACCCCCACGGCGGCAACGTTACCCTCGACGATTGCGATTGCCAGTCCATCAGCGCGCCCCAATGGCGTACCAGGGTAGCTCTGCTGCCGGCAGAAAGCAGCTGGTGGTATGATTCGGTGGGCGAACACTTCACTGCGGTGAATGAGGAGTATTTTTCCTTTCTGGGGTTCAATTCATCAGTCGTCAGCTGGCCGATCACCCGACTGTCCAGTGGTGAAAGGCAGCGGCTGGCACTGCTGCGGCTGCTGACCAACAATCCTGACGCCTTGCTGCTTGACGAGCCTACCGCCAATCTCGATGGCGAAAATACCCGGCTGGTGGAAAAGCTTCTCTCCCTCTACCAGCAGCAGACGGGAGCATCCATCTTCTGGGTCGCCCATGACCACAGACAGATCAGCCGTATAACCACCATGCATTACCGTTTGGAGGCCGGGGAATTAACCAGAGTGAAAGGTGAAAGGTGAAAGGTGAAAGGTGAAAGGTGAAAGGTGAAAGGTGAAAGGTGAAAGGTGAAAGGTGAAAGGTGAAAG